>CAZEKS010000640.1:0-1768 GCA_964512795.1 uncultured Syntrophaceae bacterium | reverse complement strand
ATCTTCTCAAAGAGATGGAGCATGGGCCTGTTTTCGGCCAACACCTCTGCATAGAAACCAAGAAGCCCCTGTTTCTTCGCCAGATAGGTAAGGTAGGCGAGTAACTCTGTGCCGATTCCCTTGTCCTGATGATCGTCCCTCACCGCAAATCCAACCTCTGCCGCATGGATCTCCTGGCCAATTCCAAATTGCCCGACGCCTACGATCACTTCCTTTTCATCCTTTTGAATCACGGCAAGAATAACCATCTCTCGTGTAAAGTCAATGGCCACAAATTCCTGAAGGCGCTCGTGGGGCATATCCTTTCTCACCGAGATGAACCGGCGATAGAGGCTGTTCTCCGAGAGAGAATAGAAAAAGTCTTTGAGTAAAGGCTCATCGCTTATTCTCACCGGCCGGAGAAGGATCTCTGTACCCGTCTTTGTTGTTCGATGAGTTTCCAGAGCCTCAGGATATTCCCCTCTCTTTCCTGGTATGAATGCCTGATCCCTGAAGATAAGGTTGAGTTTTTTCGCTTCTTCGATCAGCCTGGGTCTGAATCTCGGATGGGAGATAGAGATTAATTCCATCGCCCGTTCCCGGACATTCTTCCCCTGCAAGTAGGCAATCCCATATTCGGTCACTACATAATGAACATCTCCTCGATGAAGCGTCACGCCCGCTCCTTCTTTCAGAAAAGGGACGATCCTTGAGAGAGTCCCCGCGCGCGCGGTAGATGGCATGGCCAAAATGGTTTTGCCGTAAGGCGACAAAACCGCACCTCTCATAAAGTCAGCCTGGCCTCCGACCCCGCTATAGAATAACTTCCCGATGGATTCTGCAGTGGCTTGACCCGTCAGGTCAATCTCCAGAGCCGTGTTGATCGCCGTCATATGATCATGTTGAGCAATGATCAGAGGATTGTTCGTGTAGTCGATCGTTCTAAATTCAATCGCCGGGTTATCATGGATATATTCATAGGTCTCTTTCTTGCCCATGCAAAAGGCGGCGACGGTCTTTCCGGGATGAATACTTTTCTTTGTATTGTCGATCACACGCTTTTTCATCAACGTGACGATGCCATCCGTCAGAAGTTCTGTGTGGACGCCTAAATGTCTCTTATCGTAAAGATTTGAAAGAATCGCATTGGGAATGCTTCCGTATCCCACCTGAATGGTTTCCCCATCCCTGATGAGGCGTGAAACATACTTCCCGATCTCCTGGGCTGTATCGCTATCTGCTTCGGAAACATATTCCAATATCGGTTCATCCCGGGGGACGACAAAATTCACATCTTCGATATGGATGAATCCGTCTCCATGAACACGCGGCATATTTGAATTAACCTGAGCGATCACCCAAGAAGCTCTTTCTGTGGCCGCCTTGACAATATCAACGCTCACCCCCAGACTCATGTAGCCATGGTCATCGGGTGGGGAGGTTTGAATGAGAGCGACATCGATGGGAACAAGACCGCGACGCATTAAATCTGGAACCTTCGACAAAAATATTGGGGTATAATCAGCGACTCCTTGATTGACCGCCGCTCTCGTATTGTTCGAAATGAAAAAAGAGTTATGCCGGAAATTTGACTTAAATCTTTCCTCTGTGTAAGGAGCAAGGCCAAGGGTCCATACCTGAAAAACCTCGGTACCATAAAAAGCACTCGGGTGAGACTCGACATAACGGATGAGGGCGTGGACAAGATATTGAGGCTCACCACACCCCGTCCCGATAAATATTCTGTTCCCTCGATGGATATGGCTAAATATCCTCTCTTCTGACACAA
>CAZEKS010000639.1:0-1778 GCA_964512795.1 uncultured Syntrophaceae bacterium | reverse complement strand
CACCGGTACTTGTAGATAACATCTTCGACACAATTCGGGAACTACACGACGGTGGCACAACCATCCTGTTGGTTGAACAGAATGCACGCATGGCATTGCAAGTCTCCAGCCGGGGCTACGTACTCCAAACAGGTACGATCGTGCTTAGCGATACGGCAGAAAATTTGCGCCAGAACGAGATGGTGCGAAAGGCCTACCTGGGCGAGACATAGATGAAGGTGAAAAGGGATATTACTGCCCCTGAAAGAAATCGATGGACATCAGTTTCTTGCTTCGTGGGCTCATCATCGGCTTTTCAATTGCCGCGCCTGTTGGACCAATCGGTGTACTGTGCATACGTCGTACATTAGCCGAAGGCAAAACCTCTGGTCTTATCTCTGGTCTAGGGGCTGCCACCGCTGATGCCATCTATGGTTCCATTGCTGGATTCGGGCTCACATTCATTTCGAGCATCCTCATCAGCCAACAAGTATGGTTTCGCCTTATAGGCGGTTTATTTCTCTGCTTTCTGGGCCTCAAAACCTTCCTGGCAAGACCTGCAGAACTGGCAGCTTCAGCTAAAGGAAATGGCCTCCTTGGCGCTTATGCCTCAACGTTTTTCCTGACCCTCACAAATCCAATGACGATTCTATCTTTTGCGGGGATATTTGCCGGTTTGGGGGTGGGAAGTGCAAGCGGCAACTATGTCTCTGCGGGATTTTTGGTCCTGGGTGTATTTATTGGCTCAGCCCTATGGTGGCTTATCTTGAGCAGTGTCGTCGGCATGATTTCGACAAAGGTCGACCCTCACAGGTTGCGGTGGGTAAACAGAACCTCAGGTATCATTATCATGGCATTTGGTTTGCTTGCCCTGCTATAGGGACACTTCCCATATTTTCTTGACAATTTTGCCTTATTTTAATACTTTCCTGCTATGCCAAGAATAGCAAGAGTATGCGCAATAAATTACCCCCACCATGTAACCCAGCGTGGGAACAATAAAGAAACCATCTTTTTTGACGACGACGATAAAGAGTTCTACTTAAGAACACTTAACAGATACAGTGATCAATGGAACTTTGATATATGGGCTTACTGCCTTATGACGAATCATGTTCATATTCTTGTGGTGCCAAGAAAAGATGAGTCTCTTGCCAAAGGGATAGGAGGGGCGAACTTAGTTTATACGCAGTATATTAATCGCCGATACAACAGGAGTGGAAGACTTTGGCAGAATCGTTTCTTTTCTACGATCGTAGAGGAGGGACCCTACTTATGGGCTGTAGCCCGCTACATAGAAAGGAACCCTGTTAGGGTGAACATTGTAGAAAGAGCTGAAGATTATCCCTGGTCAAGTGCGAAGGCTCATGTTCTAAGGATAAGAGATGCTATTCTTTCGAGTGAGGATTGGTTAGAAGAAAGCGAGTTTAAGGCCTACCGTGAATTTTTGACGGATGAGGATAGAAACAAAGAAGATTCTATCAGGAAGGCGACCTCAACGGGCAGGCCTCTTGGAAGTGAGGAATTCATAAAAAGTCTTGGGAAAATCCTTGAGATTAATATTTTCCCGAAGAAGCCAGGGCGACCGAAGAAGGAGAAATAATAGAAATATGGGAAGTGTCCCTCATTATATTATATAATAAGAAAAGGATAGAAGAGGGGTAGCCTTGGAAGACCGGATATTAATTGTCGATGATGAAGAGGTGATCTGTAGTATCTTTGCTCGAAGGCTTACCAGAGAAGGATATGTCTGCGTCACAGCTAACGATGGGAGAGAGGCCATCAGATATTTTTATAAC
>CAZEKS010000638.1:0-1794 GCA_964512795.1 uncultured Syntrophaceae bacterium | reverse complement strand
GACTGAAAATCCTCGTGTCCGTGGTTCGATTCCGCGACCCGGCACTTTGCTTTCAAAATAGGGCAATCTCAATTGCCCTATTTTTTTAACAGAGGAATTATCACGCTCAGTTTAGTTCCGATCCTTAATCCTGTCATGAAATTAAAAGTCATTGCCAAACTTTCTCAGGCCAATATCAAATTATTAGTAGACCAGAAGGATCCCATCATAGTCACGACCAACAATCGGAATGAAGTCTTGCTCCATAAGGAGCCCAAGAGCTTCAAGACTGGCCATAGCTATATTGTAAAAAAAACTCTTAGAAAGGTTCTTGCTCCCCATTTCATCTGTTTTTACACTAATTGTCAATTGAAGGGTATATCCCTTAAATTTCATTAAGATCATACAAAAAATTATCATTTTACTTTTCTTTAGAAACATAACTTATTGAAATTACATGCAAATAATTTTTCAAAAATCTGAATTATTTTCTTGACATTTCCATATTTTGTGTTTTATGATAACGGCAATGCTAAATATAGAATACTTGTTGCCGTTTAGACTGGCTGCCAATAGGTGAAAAGGGGGATTTAAAAATGAGTTATCTTATTTGTGATAAAAGGAAAGGAAGCCCAAAAATTCATGTCGAAGTTTGCCGGAGAAAGTGCAAACTTCTTCAAGAATGTAAGACCTATAAGGAATTTGTCGATAATTTAGAGAAAAAGGCTGCTTAAATACCCCTCCTGCCTGCGGTAAGCAGGTCTTCACGCCCCCTCCTTTCTGGTTGGGCCGGTTCCTTGAACGGAATCGGCCCTTTTTTACCCTATGTCTCCCCGTTCATATTGAAGAATACTGAGAAAGCAGAGACTTGCTGTCTCAGCCCTCAATATCCTCCTTCCCAAAGTAACAGGGGTAAATCCCGCTTTTTTCGCTTCATCAACCTCCAACTGGTTAAATCCCCCTTCTGGTCCAATAATAAAAAATATCTTTCTCTTTTCTTTTGATCTTTCCAATACCTCTTTCAACTTAATCCCTTCTCTCTCCCAGAGAATAAGACGCAGGTCCTCTGTTGAAGCCATTTGGAGCATGTCGGAATAGTCTTGGAGGGATTCAATTTTTGGGACCACTCCCCTTCCGCATTGTTTGGAGGCTTCAACGGCAATTTTTTCCCATCGATAATGGCGCTTCAGTCTTCTCGATTTTTCTAAAAAGGGTACAGAACGGGAAGAGAAAAAAGGAATGATCTCTTTAACCCCTAACTCCGTAGCTTTCTGGATCAGGTAGTCCATCTTCTCACCTTTGAGAAGGCTTTGGGCCAGAGTCACTTCTAATGGAGAATCTCTCTCTGAAGAAAAAATATTTTGAATCCTAATCACAACAGAGGAGAGTCTTTCTTCAACAATGGTACCCTCAAGCTCCTTGCCCAAACCATCGAAGACAACAATCCCATCTCCTGTTTTGAGGCGAAGAACCTTTCGAATATGTTTCACCTCATCCCCTTCGATCTTGAGCATCCCGTTTTCAATCCAAGGTTGAGGAACATAAAATCTGGCCATGATTCTAACTCTCGTTCTTTCTCTTAAAGGTGAGGCAGGCCCACTCCCCTTCTTGAGTGACTTTGATCCATCGTAGGAGTTCCGTTTTTAAGTAACATTTACGAAGCCTCTCTTTTCCCTTCTCCGATATTCCTGATAGGATGAGAAAACCCTGGTTCTTGAGGTGATTCAGAAGAGGTTTTTTCATCCTTCTCAAACGTTTGAAATCGATATTGGCTATGATGATGTCAAACTTTTTTTGAACACGCCCGATGCTTCC
>CAZEKS010000637.1:0-1796 GCA_964512795.1 uncultured Syntrophaceae bacterium | reverse complement strand
ATGTGTGAGGCTGTCCCAAAATAGTTTTTAATTAGATCCCTTTTTGCAATCATCTCATTAACAATAAAAGGATTTTCTTTTATATTACCAACACGGGTTTATGAAACCTGAAACCTGAAAGAAAATCAATCTTATGTAGCTGAAGGTTGTAACTGAGGCCCGAGATTCAACACCTTTATGTATCTGGCTATCTTTCTCAGGTTATGTGCGATACACATGATTAGGAATTCTCCCCCAGCCTTTCGTTTCCCTCTTAACCACAACCCTCTCATATTCCGATTATGTTTCATATCTCCAAAGATGGGTTCTACCATGTACTTCCTCTTCCCATATTCTTCCTTCCCTTCATTGGTATCTAATCGGACCCGCATCTTCCCCATGAGGAATTCCCTCGGATCCCGACTAATGCTCCTACATTCTGCCTTCGTACATTTCACCTTCCGCTCACATCGGGGGCAGTCCATACATCTGTAAATCCTGATATCCGGTTTTCCCTCTCTCCTCAGTAGCCCTTTATAAGGAAGGGACTTTCCCATTGGGCAGATATAACGATCTCCCATCTCATCATACTGAAATCGGCTTTTATCAAATTCAGGAAACTTACACGTCCCTTTCCGTATACTCTCCATGCTCTGATCAGGAATATAACCCGTGATGTCTTTCTCCTCCAAATACTGAAGATTCTCATAAGAAGAATACCCTGAATCAGCTAACACCTCCTTCGGTTTCTCGCCCGTACCCTTCTCGACCTGCTCCACCAACTCCGCCAACGCCTCATAGTCTGCCGGATTGTTTGAAAGAGTCACTCCCACAATGACTCCATGGCTCTTCTCCACCGCAATCTGCCCATTATAAGAAGGCTCTGCACGATAGCCCCGATGCAACATCGTCGTAGCCTCCTCATCGGTGAGATTGATCTCACGGGCCCCTTGAACCAATATCTTCTCCTTCGCCCTCCTCAGTCTTTCCTTAAGCTTCTGTTTGTCCTTTAGTTCCGGAGTAACCTCATAGGGGCTTTGGTCTTCTCCCATCCGTTCATCTTCTCTTCGGTCTACCTCCTCACATTCTCTAAGGATAGACCCTATCTGCCTATCCATCTCCCTTATATCCTCATCCAAATCCACTGCCTTCTTTGTCCTACGATAAGAGGCGTTTGCCTTTAACTTTGTCCCATCTATCGCTATCGTCCCCACAGAGACCATCCCCATCTCTACGCAGAGCCTTATAATCTGAACAAATAATCCCCTGAGGACGTCTATGTTATCTTTGCGAAACCGATGGATCGTCCTGAAATCAGGTTGCTGTAAGGCCGATCAATACATATAAGCCACATCACTCTTTAACCGATGAGCCATCACACGAGAACTCCGCTCTCCCATCGCATACCCATAAAAAAGCACCTTCAACATCATCTGAGGATGATAAGCCGAAGAACCTAAATCACAATACCGATCGCAAAGCTCTCGAAGATCAAGCTCATTGAGCACCTCGTTTACTACACGGGCTAAGTGCCCATCGGGCAGAAAGTCATGAAGAGACGGAGGTAAGAGAAAGAGCTGGTCTTGATTATATTCCTTGAATGACATGGGCCTGCCTCCTTCTAAAATCTACACCAAATATAATGCAGATTCCATGCCAGCATTTTGGGACAGCCTCCCGTCCCCTTTTATTCTTTTAAAATAAAAAATGCCCTCACCCCTTTTCGAGGCGAGGGCATTTGGCAGACAATCTTCAATTTGATCCTATTTAGTTGCTTCTTCCATCGGTATTCTCATCTTGTAGAATGAACGCCACAC
>CAZEKS010000636.1:0-1802 GCA_964512795.1 uncultured Syntrophaceae bacterium | reverse complement strand
TTGAAAACGCATATTTCTCCAACTTATCAATCGCTCGGCAGTCTGCGGCGCAGGATTTTTCTGCTTGGCTGTATGGCGTTTATGGATCAGTATAACTTCGATGTAAATCGCGTTAGAAGATGCGTAATACATTACGTTACTCCTGACTTGAAAATTATCCCGTTCTGCGCGTACAACAATATTCACAGGATAGAGACTGAAAAAGAATACGTTTCAAGACGGAACTCGCCAAGCAAACTTCAGATTTAGGCTACAACTTCTACGTTCAATACGGCGTAGTTGCCAGAGAACTGGATTGCGCCTATCGTTTCATCATACGCCCAAAGCTCATATATCACTGAGTAACTTCCAGGTTTATTTAGGGAGATGGTGGACAAGGTTTCCCATGTCTCTTCGTTTTCTAACGTTCTCGCGTAGGTAGTGTTTGCATCAGCCTCAATTGGCATTTTTTGTATTGTGCCGCTGGTCAATTTCAGCAAAACTTCACTGCGTTCACTTTTTCCCATGTGATTTTCAACTTCAACCCACACATTAAACGTGCTGTTTTGGTTGATGACGAGAAGTTCAGGGTAGTTTACAGCTTTTTTTTGAGAATCAAGCAGGTAAATAGTCATGTATCCCTTTTGAGGAGGTTTCAATAGCACGTAATAACTTCCTACTAAAATTGAAACGACTATGAGCGCGATTAAAACGGCAACCGTGTAACCATTATTGTTATCTAAGTTTAGACTTCTGACCAGTTTCTTAATCGCTTCCAAATGTATTCGCGCTCCATGAATCCTCTAAACATGGTGGTAAATATTTCAACCCCTGACTTAATCTTTCTTAGTTTCGTCTTCCCATATTTTCTACGTTTGTAATAAGTGGGGACTTCAACCATTTTGAAGCCTTTCTTAGCGAACTTTACCAACATTTCGGTTGCAAACGACATGTCATCCTCGCTTAATTTTACTTTTTCGATTGCCGAGTGGGATATCGCTCGAAAACCCGACTGTGAATCACTGAGAAACTGCATGAAAAGCATGTCAAAACAAAAAGTCATTATTTTATTTGCGATAAAATTCACAAATCCCATAGCTTTATTCGGATCATACATCCGCGTTGCTAAGCACAATTCTGCATCATTCTTGATCAGTGTGTCAAGCAAGAGGTTGATGTGCCTCACTTCGTAGGTTCCATCACCATCAACCATGACTACAACGTCGCCTTTCGCTTGTTTCATTCCTGTTCTAAGAGCGATGCCGTAGCCGCGTCTAGGTTCAACAATGAGCCTGCAATTTGTGCCTTTAACGATTTCTCTTGTTCCGTCCGTCGAGTTTCCATCCACAATTATTATTTCCTTAGGATACGCCAATTCTTTGTCGATAGTTATCACTGCATCAAGAATGTTGCCTGCTTCGTTGAGTGTTGGAATTACCACTGAGACCATTTCTATCTTCGAGGTCATCTCCTGAAACTTCCCGCTTTGAAAGGTAATATAGTTTCCGTAAATGGTCAAATAAGTTCTTCGTATATTTCGGCAAGTTGTGCCACGTTCTTGTCCCAACTAAACTTTTGCTCCATCATTGTTCGCACTCCTCTTTTGACAGCTGAGAGGTTCCGATGGGAAAATTCCAATATTGCCTCCGCTAAAGAATCAGGAGCGTTAGGCGGCACCACTTTTCCGTAATCTTTCACCATAACCTCTGATATTCCCCCAACATTTGTTGCTATCACTGGCAGTCCGCAAGCCATGGCTTCAAGCGCCACCAAAGGCAAACCTTCTCCAGACTTAGAGGGCAAAACGAAAAAGTCTGCGGCAT
>CAZEKS010000635.1:0-1807 GCA_964512795.1 uncultured Syntrophaceae bacterium | reverse complement strand
ACCATTCAGGTACCGGGCAACAATCTTTACCTTCTCCATAGTGGTGATCTGACCTTTCCCGATTCCCGCATGCACCGATGCGGATTTTTGCCCCTGGAATCAACCCTAGACTCATTTTATAGACCTTTTCCCGGGCAGTCAATGAAATTTCCGGGCCGGAGGATCCTCTCCCCCTTTTCCTCGCGGAGGGGCGAAAAAAGGTGAAACCATTATACTTTTGACCCGAATGGGACGATGAGTTACTATATAAAAAAGGAAAGACCGATGAAGAGATGGCTTGCTTTTTCTTCCTTTTTTCTCTGGGCCTTGCTCCTGCTTCTTTTCCCCGCTCCGTCCCGGGCGGGCGATTCAAAAGCGGGCCCTTCCGACACCCTCAAAGGGAAGGCCAAAGAGGAAATGGAAGCCGTGAAGAAAGACTCTCAGAAGATCGGTCAGGACGCCCTGCAGTCGGCCAAGGAACTTCCTGCCCAGGCCGGCAAGGAATTCAAGAAAACGGGAAGCGCGCTGAAGGAAACGGGAAAAGAATTGAAGGAGAGCATCAAAGAAACCGTTGACGACATCAAAAAAACACTCAAGAAATAACTCGCCTCAACCTCTGCTCTGAATTCCCAAAAGCTCCTCCGCCTTCCTTACGGTCGCAAGAGGGGGAGATTCCCCCCTCCTGCTTCAGGCGAGCCAATGGAAGACCCGCTTGGCCGGCATTATCCTCTGGCCAACTTGGAAGCGATGGCGGCTACATGCTTTCCCTGGAAGCGGGCGGCCGCCAGTTCATTCTCGCTGGGCATTCGCTCTCCCTGCCCCCCCGCGATGGTGGACGCCCCGTAAGGAGAGCCCCCGGTGATTTCATCAATCCGCATCTGCCCCTGAAAGCTGTAGGGCAGCCCGACCACGATCATCCCCTGATGAAGAAGGGTGGTATGGAAACTCAGGATGGTGGATTCCTGGCCCCCGTGCTGGGTGGCGGAACTGGCGAAAACACTCCCCACCTTGCCGACCAGGGCCCCCTTCGCCCACAGCTGGCCCGTGGCATCGAGGAACTGGCGCATCTGTCCGCACATGTTCCCGAACCGGGTGGGGGTCCCGAAGATGATGGCCCCGGCAGACGGCAGTTCGTCCACCGTGGCAACGGGAATGTGGGCAAAGGCTTTCTTGGCTTCCAGAGCGCCCATCTTTTTCAGGACTTCTTCGGGAAGCGTCTCCGGCACCCGGCGAAGAATCGCTTCGGCCCCAGGCACCTGTTTTACTCCTTCAGCGATGGCCTCGGCCATCCGGTAAATATGCCCATACATGGAATAAAAGACGATCAACGCTTTCATATTTGCCCCTCCCTTTCGTTCCTTCTCTTCAAATCATTCTTTCATTTATTTAGATGCGCTCAATGGAATTCCGGAATCTTCTATTCCCTTTTGGCAGCCTTTCCCCCACTTTACCCGGTTTCCTATTTGGCTGGCTTTCTCCTGCTCCATTTAAACACCGGAGAAATTCTCATAGGCCCAGGCAAATTTCCACGGCCAGGCGGGCCGCCTTCTTGGAAGCCAGCCAGAAGAGCGGATTTAAAAACCCCGTTTTCCAATTGAGGGAGGCCAGTTCATCGGAGACCACCATGAAGCCTCCCAGCCGGATGCCCCGATAGGCGGCGACGGTGAAAAGGGCGGACATCTCCATTTCCACGGCAAGGAGGCCCATTCCCGAGTATTTTCTCGTTTTCCCCCTTGTCTCCCGGAAAAGAGCGTCTGTAGTCCAAACCCTCCCTGCTGCGGTCTTGAATTTTTTCTCTCGACTCTTGGCCAGACAAAGCCGCGTGATC
>CAZEKS010000634.1:0-1809 GCA_964512795.1 uncultured Syntrophaceae bacterium | reverse complement strand
TAACAAGGGCGGTTTTGGCGCCGATTTTTGCCGCTGCGTGGGCGGCTTCTACGCCGGCGTGACCTCCACCTATAACAATGCAATCAAACTCATTTGTTTTCGTTCTGTTAGACATATTTGGTTAGTATAGCTTTTTAAGCTTTCTAATCAAGCCTTGACAATCGACATCATTTTTCTAAATAAGAGTATTGAAATGTGCGCGGATACTGTTATGTGTTCTTATATGGAAACCATATAAACGATAGTTTGAAGTCAATGCTTCCTGTTAGAACTTTGCTAAAGGAGTTGGACAATGGACACGAAAATGGTCGAGGACATTCGTCAGAACTTGGCTAATAAGACCAGTGACGAGTTACTCCATATGTGGAAGGAAAATGACCGTGAAAGATGGTCGGAGTCTGCATTTGAGGCTGTCAAGCAGATCCTTGACGAGCGAGGTATCGAACTGCCACCCCAGGATCCACCACCGGCAAAGGATAAATCCTCCGAAGAGCGAAAGACTGATAATCGATCAATAGGCCGTGCGATAATTGCATTAGGGAGTATCTTGGCAGGAGTCGAAGCAGCCTTGTATGCGTCCGAGCTTATTTTCGTCAGAAAGGAAGCTGTTCTTAGCATATTTAGTTGTAGTATAGTAGTCCAAGGTGTAATCGCTGCACTTCTTGGCTGTCTTTGGTATTTGTACATGGAGACACGGCATTTGCGAAGTACATTCCCCTTGGTGGTTGGCGGCATTCTTGCGTGGTGCTTCTGGGGTGGACTTGGGTATGTTGTAGCACAGATTATGTCCAGCGAGCCTAATAAGGCTGGTCTTCACGAACTCGGGATAGAACTTCTATTCATACTCCCAACTGGTGTAATCGCGTACCTTCTTTCTTTCAGGGGAAGGCGACAGAAAGATTAGCGAAAAGAATACTTATCATATAATAGTTCTTTGAATATCGCGCTTCAAAAGGCCGCGTGGAATACACGGCTCTCGATCTTTACTGTTATGTGCTTTGAGAGATTGAATTTGAAGACAATCCGCTCCGGCTGGAAAGTGAAACCCACCCAAATTACCAGCACAAATTATTTGATTTTTCAAGACTTATATGGTATCTCTATAAGTAGAGGTAATCAGAAATGGACAAAAAAACATTAGAGATAACTTCCATATATAACGGCGACGGCCATAATTACTGGGCAAAAAAGTCTTACCTTAAAAGAATCGAGGCTTTGGAAGGATTAAGGAGAATTATATTCGGTTATGACCCATCTACCGAAAGACTTCAAAGAACTTTTACAATTACTCAACTCAAAAAAGATTGAGTATTTAGTAGTCGGCGGCTATGCCGTCGCCCTCTATGGATATCCTCGGGCCACCGGGGATATGGACATCTGGATATCCATCTCTAAAGATAACGCCCATAAAGTTGTTGAAGTCTTAAAAGAATTCGGTTTTAGTGCCCCCCAGCTAAAAGAAGAATTGTTCCTGGAAAAAGAAAAAAATATAAGGATGGGAAATCCTCCGCTACGCATAGAAATTCTAACATCTATAGATGGCGTTGAATTTGCTGAATGTTACGGGAACAAAAAAACTGTAACTATAGATAATATAGGCATAAATTTTATATCCCTCGAAGATTTAAAGAAAAACAAAAAAGCCAGCGGCAGGTATCAGGATTTAGCTGACCTTGAAAATTTAGAGAAGTAAAAATATTTTCTAACAACTACTAAAGCCGCCCGTTTATGGCTGACTTTTCTTCGCCATTGCAACTGCTGATGCAATTGCGAAATTGGCTGTGTGTGTGATACTTATGCTTATGTGTT
>CAZEKS010000633.1:0-1813 GCA_964512795.1 uncultured Syntrophaceae bacterium | reverse complement strand
GTTATCTCCATCATGTCCTTTGTCTGGTAACTAACCCTCTCTTCTGGCAGATATTCATACCCGGCTATATTGAAGAAAAGCACCCAAGGAGGTAAAGAATCCTTCAACTCTTGGTAATCACTGAGCCATTCTTTCGCCATGATAGCTGCCATATTAGAATTATTTAATACCAAGCACTCCCTAACTAATCTTAGTCTGATTAACCAGTAAACCAAATCAAGAATTTTATCAAGATGCGAAGCACCGACCAGGAAAGGCTCTTCAATTTTGGGGAGCAATTCACATCTCATTGATGCCCATGTTACGATACCAATCGTTCCTTGCGCTCCCTGAATGAGCCTGTGCCAAGAAGCCTGCTGTGGCCCGGCTGCTTCAGTTTGTGCCAACCCAAGTGCCCACTGTTCTTCTATTGTTCCTGGCCCGGCAGCCGATCCAGTCCTGAACGCATCACCAGTTCCGAAAATTACCTCAACGCAACATAAAGGGTCGGCTATATCCCAATGATATCCAGGCATGATTACCGGCTCTCTCTCGAGCAGACTTCCGATAACAGATTTTGACTTACGTGGAAGTAAAGGCATATTGAGTCTGAGTCCCTCTTTTTCCACTGCCGATATTAGTTCATCAAATGTTACTCCCGGCTCACACATGGCAACTCTGTTCTGTCGGTCAACCCTCATGATCTTTTTCATACCACCTAAATCAACAATTATGGCTCCTCCAAGGGTAGGGACGGTGTCACCCCGAAAATGGGGAGGACCTGAGCTTACTGGCACTAACGGCGTTAGCGTCTCATTGGCGAGCTTCACTATCTTCTCTACGTCTTCGGAATTTCTTGGCCTAACCACACATCCTGGTTTTACTTTATTAACAAAGCTCATGTCCTTGGAGTATTCTTCCAGAATTGCTTTTTCAAAACTGACATTATCAGCACCAACAATTTCAACTAATTTATCTTTAATCATTTATTTCTCCTTTACGGGCAATGACCTAAGATCAGACACCACACCTACAAAATACTTTTCAATTCAATTTAATTTTGGTCCTAATATTTTTCTATCCTCTCTCTTTTGTTGAGATTTCAGCCTTTTTGGGGCGCTCCTATTATAATTTGAAAAAATTTCCGGATTCGCTCTGAAGCCTCGATCAGCCCGCCCGGAAAGAAAAGGACGACAAAGATGAATATGGCTCCAAAGATGATGAGATATCCTTTTCCCAAAGTTAAAGCGAACAATTCCGTGAGAATGATCAAAAAGACGGAACCGATCACCGGACCCAGAAGCGCTCCTGCTCCGCCGACAGATGCCGCTACCAAGGGTTCAAATGTCCATTGGGGGCTGAAGAGGAAGGCTGGCACAATGGAAGTCTGATAATAGGAAAAGACTCCGCCTGCAAGGCCGCAAAAGAAACTACTGAAGACAAGCGCCATAAATTTATACTTGAAGAGATTAACTCCTGACGTGTCAGCCGCCTCAGCATCATCTCTAATGGCCATCATTGCCAGACCTATTTTAGACTTAATCATACAATACGCAACAGCTTGAGTGAGGATCGCCACCATTAGGGCGAGGTAATAACGGGACAAAAGTTTATAGTTGACAATTTCGTCGGTTGGTATATAGACTGTCAAGGGGAAGATGTTGCCAACGGTTATCCTCAAGGCTTCTGCCAAAGCCAGCGTACCGATGGCAAAGTAGACACCCCTTAGTCGAAGGGCGGGAATCCCAATAAAGCTCGCCAGAATAACGGCTGAGATTCCCCCTGCAGGTAAAGCGAGGTAAAACGGAAGTCCTCCACGCCAGGCGAGAAAATG
>CAZEKS010000632.1:0-1816 GCA_964512795.1 uncultured Syntrophaceae bacterium | reverse complement strand
TCAAGAAAAGACAGCATTGAATGGATTGACGAACTTATTGGGAAAAGCAGATCCTTGGCAGTCAACAAAGTGGTTGCCGTGTCTAAGGAGGGTTTCACTGAAAGCGCTATAAATAAGGCGCGAGACCACGGAATTGATACATTAACCGTTGAAGAGGCAGTAGAAACAGATTGGCAATCGTATCCGATAAAACCCGGCATCGTGGTTTTTTCAGATGAAAATTACCGACTACATGATGTTGAACTAAACCGCTTCGCGGTAGTTTAAAGATTTTGCTCTTTGACAACTGAATAGGATCTGGCGATAGTCTGTGGTTTGGAGGCGCCTTATATCCGTTGATTCATCTGTCAGTTCCAAGATCCTAATCCTTTCTGTTAAAAGGTAGAGGCTACAAAATCTACTTTTAAAGAAAGGAGATAGGTCATGGGAAGATTGCACGATCAGATGAAGAGGGATTTGGAGTTAAAGAATTACAGTCCAAAGACACGGTCTTGTTATTTGGCCTCTGTGAAGAGCTTTGCCCTTCACTTTCATCGATCTCCGGCCGAGTTAGCGGATCAGGAGATCCGGGAGTATCTTCACTACCTCATCCAGGAAAAGAAGGCCTCTCAGTCAGTCATCAGTCAGGCGTATAGCGCTCTGAAGTTTCTCTATGAGACGACCCTGAAAAGAGATTGGAATGGATTTAGAATTCCCCGGGCCAAGACGGGAAGGAAACTTCCTGTGGTTCTTTCTCTGCAGGAGATTCAAGCTATTCTTTCAGCCACCCGGAATCTGAAGCATCGAGCGCTTCTGATGACGATTTATTCGGCTGGCCTGCGAGTCAGCGAGGTGGTCCATTTGAAGGTTTCGGACATTGACAGCCAGCGGATGGTGATTCGGGTCCAGCAGGGCAAAGGAGAGAAGGATCGTTACACCTTATTGGCCCGGCGTACGTTGGAGGTTCTGCGTGACTATTGGAGAGAGTATCGGCCTAAGGACTGGCTGTTTCCCGGACAACCAGCGAAGGGGTCTCTTTCCGTCTCGGCTATTCAGAGGGTTTTTTGGAAGGTTCTTGATCAAGCCGGGATCAAGAAACCAGCCACCGTGCATACGCTTCGTCACAGTTTTGCGACGCATCTGTTGGAGGCAGGGACCGATCTTTACCATATTCAGCAACTCTTGGGACATACAACTCCCAAAACCACGACGATTTATCTTCATCTGAGCCGAAAGGATCTGGGGGGTGTAACTAGCCCCATAGATCTTTTGGAGGGAACTGGGAAGCCCACCTCATAGGGAGGTTGGCTTCCCATGAAAAGATCTTTAGAAGTTGCGGATATCTTCCGGTCCTTTGGGTCGTCTTATCGAAAGGCTCATGGTCATGAGATGCCTGTTCGTCACCTTCGTGTCATGCGGGCGATCGAGATTTGCCGTACAGCAGAATTGGGTGGCCATGTCGACCAGTGCGATCAGTGCGGTGCCTTGAGGATTTCTTATAACTCCTGTCGGAACAGGCATTGTCCCAAGTGTCAATCTTTGGACAAGGAGCGGTGGCTTGGAGCCAGGGAAAGGGATTTGTTACCGACTTCCTATTTTCACCTGGTCTTTACCCTCCCTGAAGGGCTCAGACCATTGGCCCTGAGGAATCAGAAGGTCGTTTACAACCTCCTCTTCAAATCCGCCTCTGAAACCCTCACCCAGCTTGCTAAGGATCCAAAATATCTGGGGGCAGAGATCGGGTTCATTGCGATGTTGCACACCTGGAGCCAAACCTTGATGGACCATCCTCATCTGCACTGCCTGGTTCCCGGAGGGGGGTTATCTCTGGATGGGA
>CAZEKS010000631.1:0-1817 GCA_964512795.1 uncultured Syntrophaceae bacterium | reverse complement strand
GTGATCGTCCAATTTGGTGGCCAAACCCCCCTCAATCTGGCTGTGCCTTTGGAGAGGGTAGGAGTAAAAATCATTGGAACGAGTCCTGATAGCATCGATCTGGCGGAAGACCGAAAACGCTTCAAAGCCCTTCTCAAAAAGTTAGGACTCATCCAGCCTTGGAATGGTACGGCCAATTCAGTGGAGGAGGCAAGAAGCGTGGCGGAAGAGATCGGTTATCCGGTCGTCGTGAGGCCCTCTTATGTGTTAGGGGGAAGGGCCATGGAGATTGTTTACGATGAGGAAGCCTTAGAAGGCTTTGCTCGCCGTGCCGTGGAGGCTTCTCCTGAACACCCGATTCTCATCGATAAATTTTTGGAGGACGCCATCGAGATTGATGTCGATGCGGTCGCCGACGGAGATACCTGTGTCATCGCCGGAATCATGGAACATATCGAACAGGCCGGAATCCATTCAGGGGATAGTGCGTGCGTCACGCCTCCTTTTTCTCTCAGTGATGATTTGATCGAGGGGCTAAAACGAAATACCTATGCCTTAGCCAAGGAGCTTCAAGTGGTCGGTTTAATGAACATCCAATATGCCATCAAGAACGATATCATCTATGTCCTGGAAGTCAATCCCAGAGCCTCCAGGACGGTTCCTTTCATCAGCAAGGCCACAGGAATCCCCTGGGCAAAAGTGGCTACCAAGGTGATGGTGGGGAAAAAGCTCCATGAATTGGGGATTCGGGCAGAGGTTGAAATCCATCATGTAGCCGTCAAGGAATCCGTCTTCCCGTTCAACCGTTTTTATGGAGTCGATACCGTGTTGGGTCCGGAAATGAAATCGACCGGGGAGGTGATGGGAATTGACACCGATTTCGGGATGGCTTTCGCCAAATCTCAAATCGCCGCAGGGGTCAATATCCCTTTGAAAGGGAAGGTTTTCATCAGTGTCATGAATAAGGACAAACGTTCCATTGTCTTCCTGGCAAAAAAATTGGTTGACCTTGGATTTGCGGTGGTAGCTACTAAAGGAACGGCTAAAGTCTTAGCCAATAACGGAATTCCAGTCCAAACCGTCTTTAAGGTGGGTGAAGGAAGACCGGATATTGTCGATCAGATGAAAAATGGAGAGATCCATCTGGTGATTAATACTCCCAGTGGAAAGAAACCCAAAGCTGATGAAGTGGCCATACGAAGTCAATCCGTGGCGCATAACATTCCCTGCGTCACGACGCTCTCTGGCGCAGAGGCGGTCGTCAATGGTATCGAATCCTTGAGGAGAGGCATGTCGGTGAGGTCGGTTCAGGAATACCATCGGAATATTTCGTCCCCTTCCTCTTTGCTTCAGAAACCCTTGACCGCTCATCCGACGATCGGATAAAGGGAGGAGCACTTTATGGGAGTTTTGACAAGAGAAGAAATTTTGAAAGAGATCAGACAGGGAACCGTCGAGATCGAACCTTTTAACGAGGATCAGGTCGGTCCGGGTTCCATTGACCTCCATTTAGGAAACGAGTTCAGAGTTTTTAAAAAGCTGAGAAATGCCTGTTTGGTCGAAGATAACATTTCAGTTGAAGACCTCACGGAACGTCTCGAGACAGAAGAATCCTTCACGCTGATGCCAGGTGAGACGGCCCTGGGGATTACTCACGAAAGAATTAAATTACCTCCTGATATTTGTGGGTGGCTTGAGGGAAGGAGCCGCTTTGCCCGAATGGGCCTGGTCATTCATATGACCGCAGGATTCATTCAACCCGGGATTAACAATCGTCAGGTGCTTGAGATCGGAAACCTGGCGCCGTTTCCCCTTGTCCTCAAACCCGGTGTCCGAAT
>CAZEKS010000630.1:0-1821 GCA_964512795.1 uncultured Syntrophaceae bacterium | reverse complement strand
GAAGAGGTCAGCAATCTTCCAGAACGACTTTTTATTCTTCCAGGAAAAAAGAATCCCAACGATGAGGACACCGATCAACCCTCCATGAAAGGACATGCCGCCATGCCAGATGGCAAAGATCTCAAGCGGATCTTTCAAATACATCTTAAGATCATAAAATAGAACATATCCCAACCGTGCTCCGATGACTAATCCGAGAATGAGATAAAAATAGAGATTTTCCACATCCAGTTTTGAAACACCGAAATCTTTTCTCTTCATTTGATACCGGACGAGGAGATAGGAGGCGAAGAACCCGAAAACATACATTAACCCATACCAGCTTACCCGAATGGGACCAAGTTCAACTAAGATCGGATCAATATTGACGGTCATGGTTTTCTCCTCATGTTTCAATTTTATTAGAGAACGACCAAATATTCAAGCACTTTTCAGACCGTAAATAAAATTGACGTCCCATACTAATTTATGTATAATTTCAGTAATCTTTCATGACGGTTACGTCACCCTCGAACAATGAAAATCGCTAATCCCCCCTCGCCCCCCTTTAGCAAAAGGGGGGTAGGGGGGATTTGAAAGCTATTTTCTAGGTGATTTTATGGAAGAAACCTCCAAAAAACAACAAATTCTGCAAGATCTGAAGAAATTCGTTCTGTCGAAGACCTCTATTGTTTATATCCAATCCGATGAAGAAGATCGTGTCGAAGGCCTGCTCAAAGAACTCGGCGCCACCTTCCAACCCAAGCCCAAACTCTTCATCTGGAACCCTTTTCAAGGATTAATCGGCGAGAATGAAAAGATTGAGAACTCGAAGAATCCTATTGAGGCTTTGGATAAAGTGATCCAGAGTCAAGAACAGGCTTTTTATCTCTTTGAGGGACTCCACCCCTTTTTAAATACAGACCTCTCCCTTCCAAGGAAGTTAAAGGATCTCCACCGTGCTCTTCGAAATCGGTACGCGACGCTTTTTATCGTGGCTCCTGTTCTGGTCGTTCCGGAAGAACTGAAGCGGGACATGGTGGTCTACGAACTTCCCATGCCGGATGCAATGGAAGTGGAGCGAACCCTGATGGGAGTCGTCTCCGCAAGTCCCCAGGCTTCTAAACTAACAGAATCCCTGACGCCGGAGTTGAAGGACCGGATGGTGAAGGCCGCGCTTGGCCTTTCTCTCGACCAGGTGGCCCGTGCTTTTCGGAGTGCCCTGATAGGAAGGACGACCATCGACGCCTCTCTGATCGATGCAGTGCTTGAAGAAAAAGGGCAGCTCATTAAGAAATCGGGAATCCTCAATTTGGTGATCAATCGGCCTGCTCTGGAGGACATCGGTGGGCTCGAAAACCTCAAAGACTGGCTGAAGAAAAGGTCCAAAGTTTTAAGCAGTGAAGGGAAGTCCTTCGGTCTCCAACTTCCCAAAGGGGTTCTGATCACCGGTCTTTCAGGATGCGGGAAAAGCCTCTGCGCCAAGGTATTCGCCTCTTTCTGGCAGGTCCCTCTGCTCCACCTTGACATGGCCAGGCTCTATGATGGAACGATTGGAGTACCTGAAGAGGCGTTACAGGTTTCCCTTCGAACTGCGGAATCTGTGGCACCTTGTGTTCTCTGGATCGATGAAATCGAAGCAGGCATCAGCATTCAAAGCCAGAAAGCCGGAGGGGGGACCCAATCCCGGGTCTTTGCCTCCTTTCTCACCTGGATGCAGGAAAAAAGCGTTTTCGTCTTTATCGCCGCAACAGCCAATGTGATTGAACTCCTTCCCCCGGAGGTCTTGAGAAAGGGTCGTTTTGACCAAATCTTTTTTGTCACCTTACCCAATGCTCAAGA
>CAZEKS010000629.1:0-1823 GCA_964512795.1 uncultured Syntrophaceae bacterium | reverse complement strand
GCGCCGGGACTTTTCTTCGGATATGACCTGGTCAAATATGACCATAAATATTTTAAAATGGCAAGTCTGGAAAAAGCCATTTTGGATTATTTCTATGTTCGTTCAGATATAAAAGGGAAGCATGATTTTGAGAGCCTGCGCATTGATAAAGATATCTTTTCTAAACAGGTTCATGAACAAATACTGGGTCAGTATCTTGAAAAATTTGCTCAAAAAGCCTTGACAAAGAGGATTCAATCTTTTTTGGAATTTTTGAACCATGCTTGACATAAAACAAATAGAAGCCTTTTATCCTGAATTTCTGAAATCTTTCAAGAGAAATCTATTGCGTGAATATTTGCAATATAAGATCTTGGAGATGATCTTTGATTCAAAATGTGGGCGAAATTTATCGTTTATGGGTGGAACAGCAATCCATATGATCTATGCGAATAAAAGATTTTCCGAGGATTTGGATTTTGACAATTTGGGTTTAACTAAGAAAGGCTTTGAGGAATTGGTAAAATTGATCAAAAGAGGGTTGGAGTTAGAAGGGTATACAATAGAGACTAAGAATGTTTTCCGGGGAGCCTATCGATCTTATCTCAGGGTTCCTGACATCCTATTTGATAATGGATTATCCAGGCATAGGGAAGAGAAGATGCTGATTCAAATTGATTGTGAACCGCAAGGGGTTGACTATACCCCCGATAAAAGGATTATCAACAAGTTTGATGTGTTCTTGCAGGTCCATGCGGTACCCCCTGATATATTGTTGGCGCAGAAGTTGTACGCCATTTTTAAGCGCAAGAGAGCGATGGGTAGGGATTTTTACGATGCTGTTTTTCTTTTTGGTATGGCAAAACCTAATCTTGAGTACCTTAGGCTCAAACTGAACATTAAGGATATGGCTGATTTAGAAAGGAAACTGTTATTGAAATGTAAGAGTTTAGATTTCAAGCAGTTAGCCAAAGATGTAGAGCCATTTTTGTTCACCCCGAGCGATTCAAAAAAGGTTTTACTTTTTCAGGATTATATGAAAAGTCGCTGATTGTCCTGACAAAGGAGAAGAGTGGAATAATCCTTAACAAAGTGTTCTTTTTCTCGTTATCCGATTTACCCAGCATTCCATTACTCCGGTACTCCAATACTCCAATGTTTTTCAGATTCCATTATTCCAATGATCCAGTGGTTATTCCAGTATTCCACCATTCCATTACTCCAATATTCCAATAACCCATATCACCAGCATTCCATCATTCCAATAATCCAACACTCCGATGTTTTCTTGGCGATGGAGGAGCGGTCCTATGGACCTTGAGGTTGGAGAAGGGAAAGACACGTTATAAGTTAATCGTTATTGGTTATTAGGCAAAGCAGCAAAGGGCAGTGGACGAAAAGAGGACAGGCATCTATTTTACATTTACTTGTCTCTGAAGACTTCAAATCCCTTCAGGTAGTCATCAAGCTCTATCGGCGCTTCTATACCCAGCTTTGCGAGCAGATCGATTGCCTCACTGATTGAGAGGTCAAGCTTTTTAGCCAAGCCTTCCAGTGAAAGCGTTCCCTCTTTGTAATGTCTGAGCATTAGAAACTCCCAGCCATACTTAAGAAGCTCGCGAGCTGCTGTCGATCTATCCTTCCGCTCAAGCGTTGAAAGTTCATCGAGCTTCTCTAAATCTTTATCGTCTAATCTCAGGCTTATCACAGTCATCAACTTTCTCCTTTTAGACGTTTCATCGCGTCTTCGACGATTTCTCTTTTATATCTGCCATAACTGCATAATTTTTCAAGCTTTGCCATAGCCATTGGAAATTCCAATCTATTCCGGGAGGCGAGATTTA
>CAZEKS010000628.1:0-1824 GCA_964512795.1 uncultured Syntrophaceae bacterium | reverse complement strand
TCAGCATTGTGCGAGCCAACCTCACGGGCGATGTTCAGTGCCTGCTCGCCATATCCCCGCGCCCCAGCATAGTCAACCAGGCAACGAGTCACGTCGGCAAGATACATTCGTATAAGGCTTTCGTACCAGCGTTCCTCTATCTCGATGGCTATATCGAGAGCCTGGTCACAGTATCTCCGCGCCTGTGTGTAGTCGCCTAAGTAATCGAAGTAAGTGTAAAGGTTGAGGAGAGCAAACTGCTCTTCATACCGATCCCCGATCTCACGCGTGAAGCGCAGGTCCCGTTCCAGGCAGGCCCATGCCTCGCTAAAGTCCCCCAGATTCAACCTGCTCATGTTGAGGTAGTTCAGTACTCTACTCTCATAATGCCGATTATTGGTATGGCTGATGAGGGGTAGAGCCTGCTCGAAGAAGTGACGCGCTTCGACCTGATCGTCCTGCTGGTCGCAGACCATACCCAGATCGCCCAGGGCGCTTGCTTCCAAGTGGGGCAACCCAGCTGCCTGCGCGACCACCCTGGCCTGCTCGAACTGCGCTCGCGCTTCAACGTAGCTGCCCTGGTTCCAGAGCGCCCATCCCCAATCCAATTGACCCATCACCTGGAGGCCGGGATACCCACCTTCCCGTGCCAGCTCAACCACCAGTTGTGCCGCGGCCATCGACGCAAGGAAATCACCTGTTGCGTTGGCATAACTAGCCCGCTGCTCAGCAACCTCAGCTTGTTGCTCAGTACCCAGACCTTTCGCCAACGCCTCCAGCTCAGTCAGGTCCTGCCATTGGGCATCGCGCTGCCCCAACAGATTGTATGCCTTTTCCCGCGCCATCAGCAACTCGTAGCGGCAGGTGTAATCCGCCTCTGACACCAACGCCAGCGCCCGGCTGAAGTATGCGACCGCTTCATTGTTGGCATAGCGCGCTGCAGCCAGCTCCCCCGATCGCCGTAGGTAGCGCGCCGCCTTGTCCACCACCCCGGCCTCCTCAAAGTGCCGCGCCAACTGAACCACGATCTGATCTACCTTATCGCCATACAACTCCTCCAGCGCATTCCCGACATCTTCGTGCAGGTAGGCGCGCTCTGCCTCGTCCAACTCATTGTACAGGTACTTTTGGAACAGATTGTGCTGGAACCGGTACGTGGACAGGCGCTGCCCAGAAGGATCCAACCGCCGTACTCCCAGCGCCCACACCAGGCGATGCTGCCTTTCCAACTCTCCACTTAACCGTTGGATCAGTCCACGCGTCTCAGCTGTCTGCACCCGGGCTACTACCTCAGCAGTGAAATCTTCGCCCTCCACGCTACCGACGGTCAGCATCTGGCGCAGTTCTTGCCCCAGGCGACCGATCCGTTCCTCGATGACTCCTTCTACTCGATCTGGTAGAGATTCCCAAGTCAGATCTGGCGTCTCCACCCATCGACCCTGCTTATCTCGGACGAGGTCGCCTCTCTCCTGCATATTCCGCAGCAGTTCGATGGTAAACAAGGGGTGCCCGCCGGTGTGCTGAAAGAGCTTCTGGCGAAAGCCCTGCTCAAGTTGGTTGGGCTCAGTATCTAGAAAGGCATTCACAAAGTACTGCCCTTCAACCTGCTCATCCCGTTCCAGATCCACCCAGATTTCTCCATAATAGCGTTTGAACTCAGCCAGCACCTTCTCTAATGGGTGTCGTTCACCAGCCCGGCCGATTGCCACCTCCTCGGGTCGATATGTACCCACGAGCAGAATCCGGTGCTCCCCGATGCGCCTCCCCAAGCGGAATAGCAATCCAATTGATGCCATGTCGGCCCACTGCAAGTCGTCGAGCAACAGAAGCAGCGGGTTCTTCTCC
>CAZEKS010000627.1:0-1825 GCA_964512795.1 uncultured Syntrophaceae bacterium | reverse complement strand
CGAAGACCCCAGAATGTTTTTATCTGGGGCCCGCCGATTCATCCTTCGTAGTTCCACCCAAACCGAATAAAAGGCGGTGTAAATCCTGTGTTAACTCGACTTTTGCCAAATTTTAAGGTTGCTGACTGATGGATAGAAGAAACATTGGCTTAAAAAATAGACTCCTGCCGATTTTTATTACTATTGAAGGTAATATGCTCGGAAAGGAGTCTATTATGCTTTCTATACCATCGGCAGCAGAGCCAATTCTTCTCCAGTTTTCTATAGCCTTCACTGAGCCCACTTTCCAGCGAATTGTTTTTTTGGCTACTGGAGCCATCCTTACAATGGGAAGACGAACCATCACCGCCATACTCTGGACGATGCGAGGCCTGGTCACTGGACATCCCAGTAGCTACCATCGGGTCTTTTCTCGCGCAGTCTGGTCGCTGTGGCCCTTGGGCAAAGTTCTGGCCACCGCTATTGTCCATTATATCCCACCTGATGAACCGATACTGGTCCCTATGGACGACACCACGGCTGAACATCGGGGCAAGTGCGTTTACGGCAAGGGCTGTCATTATGATGCCGTTCGTTCCTCCGGCCATAGCCATGTGGTCTTTCGTTGGGGACATCGTTGGGTGGTGTTGGCTATCTCGGTAAAGTTTTCTTTTACCTCGCGGCGTTGGGCTCTGCCGGTGCTGGCAGCCTTGTATCGTCCAGAGCAACTGAGCCGCACTGAAGGACGTCGGCATAAAACGCCTGCCCACCTGGCCCGTCAATTGATGGCGGTGCTGATTCACTGGTTTCCTGAGCGAAAATTCGTGTTTTTGGGCGATGGTGGCTTTGCCTCGCATGACCTGGCCGGGTTTTGTCATCGTCACCAACGCCACGCCACACTCATCAGCCGCTTTCATGGTGATGCAAACCTTTATGCGCCACCACCGAAACGAAAAAACCAAATGGGCAGACCTCGCATCAAAGGACACAAATTGCCCACGCCGCAAGAGGTGGTGGCCAATGGTCAACTGAGCCCAGCAACTATCAGTTGGTATGGTGGCACCGACCGTCGCGTTGAGCTGATCAGTAACAGCGGCCAGTGGTACAGGATCGGCAAGGGATTGGTTCCTATCCGCTGGGTTTTTGTCCATCATGTTGAAGGCACGCACCAGGACGAATACCTTTACACCACCGACACCAGTCTTAGTGCCGAGCAGGTTGCCAGATGGTTCACGACCCGCTGGCCCGTCGAAACCACGTTTCAAGAGATTCGTGAGCATCTGGGTTTTGAAACACCACAACAATATGTCGCCAGGTCGGTGTTGCGTACCGCTCCGTGTCTGCTGGGCCTGTTCAGCGTGGTCTGTTTGATTTTTGCTAAGTATGTGCGGTCTCATCGGATCCAAGTACGACGCACACAGTGGTATATCAAAGCCGAGCCTACCTTCTCGGATGCTTTGGCAACCGTCCGACGGCTGCTTTGGCAGGAAACTATTTTTGAAAATGCTCTGTATCATAAGGGTTTTAAAAAACTACCACCGAAATTAAGGAACTTGCTGCTGGATTACCTCAGCCAAGCAGCGTAATTATATAAAATGGCAAAAGTCGAGGTTAATCCGTGTCTAAAAGCTGTTTGAGCTATTTACCATTTATCGGCCGACTTGGCCAGAAAAATCCTGTAGATTCACCGCGGAGCACCCTTCGACTTAGCTCAGGGCAGGCGCCGAGAACGCGGAGATAGAAGATAGGCAGGACACGGATTTACACTGATTCACACAGATTATTAACCACAAAAGTAAGGCACAAAGGCAACCGCCGAGCACCCTTCGACTTAGCTCAGGGCAGG
>CAZEKS010000626.1:0-1827 GCA_964512795.1 uncultured Syntrophaceae bacterium | reverse complement strand
AGAACAGTATCCCTGCGTTATTGAAATAAAGCCTTCCTTCCTGCTTTTCAGCCACACCCAAACCATTAAGCAGTCTTTCGGTATCACCGATTTTCGATATCTCTGCCAACTGTAAGAATCGTTTAAATCCGTTCTTATCAAAATCCTTGGGATAACTGAACTTTGGCTCAATTAATTCGTCAAATCTTATCTTTCCCTCTGATTTGAAGAATTCTAAGATCTCATTTCTCGTCATTTTTTGTGAATTTGGACCAATTCTTTTATAAAAGCCAGAAGAACATTCATACGGTTTATCCTCACCTTCTCTGACATTAATGATTAAGACATTGTCGAAATCTTCCGTAGAGATTTTTATCCTCGGCCTGCAGTTATTGGCTATATCTTGAATCTGGGATTTCAGTTTATGGGTTGGCTTTATTCCCTTAATCTTGCCGTCATCTGCTACTCCAAGAAATACTTTCCCTCCGGAAGCGTTCGCAAAAGCAACGATTTCCCTCTCCAGGCCGCTAATGCCCTCTTTGAACTCACTTTTATACCCTTCGCCCTCTTTGAGAATTATCTCTAATTCTTTTCTGTCCATTTCTTAATTCCTGTCATTTTGTCACGTTATGATAAATTCATGTTTGAGCAAGGAATTTCAGCAACGTCAACTTGTTAGACTGTTAGAGTTACAATTTAAAGTCATTGCTGGAGTACAGACTTGCTCGCCCCTTTTTCTTGGTAAAGGGACCCTCTGTCGTATAGACACCGCCGAGGGTGGCCTGATCCGACTTATAGTACAGCTTGCCCGTAATTCCGATTTCCCGTAATCGCATCAGTACTTCTCCCACGTTGGCTTTATCACGAAAGTCGTAGGTATAAACACAGATGACGTGATCTGGGGACTTATATCCGCTTGGACGACTTGTTGAGACTTTGGCCGCAATTCCTAATCGCCCTTTCTGTGTTGCCTGTCTAATCCTTTCCCAAACTTCATCCACGCTGTCATGGGGTACGAAGACGAGCCACTTGCCTACATAAGTTTGTCCGTCTTGATAGCAGCCTTCCCTTGAGCCCTCTGCATATATCCAATATTCCGTAGTAATTTTTGAAGGGGATAAATATTTCTCTTGTCTCATAACCGGTGCTCTCAAGCTGCCTCACTCCTGATTCCTAACAATATTATCCGTGTACTGAAAATTTGGCTTAAACATTATGATCTCCTATTGGTCAAATTTGACCTCAATGAGATTCTTCGCGGAGTTTATCCTGAGCTGAAGGCAAAGATTCTTCACTTCGTTCAGAATGACAGGCAAAGGACTCAGAATGACGGTATGGGGCTCTAATGTCATTCTGAAGAAGCGATAGCGACTGAAGAATCTCATGGTTTTTCATCATGAATTGTTTCTTTGAAGTTCTATAAGATATCCTTCGATTTTCTCTTCTATTGCGAAGATCTCCTTTTCAATCCCCTTAAGCTCCTCCCACTCTTTGGTTACGTCTATCTCTTCGGTCTCTTCCTCCGGAAATACATAAAGGGTTACGTTAAGGTTGTAATCGTTCTCTTTTATCTTCTCAATCTCTACGATTTTCGAGAAACCTTCCTCATTTCTGAACTCCTTATAAGCTTTAACGATCTTCTTTATGTGCTCATCTCCTAACTGGTTGAGTTTCCTGACCTCTGGGTGCTGCTGGTGTTCTTTACTGGCATTGATGAAAAATATTTTCCCTTCTCTCACAGTTGGTTTGTTCTTGTTGAGGACCATCACCGCCCCTGGTGCACCAGTATTGTAAAAAAGCTTTTCAGGCAGAAGAATCACAGATTCAATGAGGTCAGCATTAATAATG
>CAZEKS010000625.1:0-1830 GCA_964512795.1 uncultured Syntrophaceae bacterium | reverse complement strand
AGAGATAGAAGAAGTTATTGCTTCGCACTCTCAAGTGAAAGAGGTCGGAGTGGTAGGTATCCCTGATGCTCGAGTGGGCGAACAGATTAAGGCTGTTGTGGTGGCCCAAAGTGAGGCAAGGGGAAAATTGTCTGAAGAGGATATTATAAAATGGTGTAAAGATAAATTAGCTCCTTATAAGATTCCCAAAATCATCGAATTTAGAGGAGAGATTCCCAAGACAGATATTGGTAAGGTTTCACGAAGGGAACTCAGGGAGGAGTAAATTATTGGCCCCTTTCTTCGAAATTGAGAACCTAACGAAACATTTCGGTGGCCTTCTTGCTTTGGACCATGTCCAGTTTAAAGTAGAGAAGGATGAAATTGTTGGCCTAATAGGTCCCAATGGTTCAGGAAAGACTACCTTACTCCGTTGTATATTGGGTATTCTGAAGCCTGATTCCGGCTGGGTGCGATTTAAAGGAAAGGACATCACCAGGCATAGCACTTGGGATGTTGTTAACCAAGGGATCGCAGGGACATTTCAGATAGTTAAACCATTCCGTCGTCTGCCAGTGATTGCCAATGTTATGGTGAGTTGTCTTTCGCCTCGGGCAGGAAGAGCCGGAGAGTGGGTTAAGAAGGTAGAAATAAAGGCTCGTGATGCATTGGAATTTTGTGGAATCGCTGACCTCGCATACGAACCTGCTTCTATCTTGTCCCATGGCGACCTAAAGCGTCTGGAGATAGCCAGGGCGATTGCCACTGAGCCTGAATTGCTCTTACTCGATGAACCCTTCGGCGGGTTAAATCCTGCCGAGACAGACCTATTGGCAAAATCGATAAAAAGATTACATAAGGGAGGAAGATTCGGACGTCTCCATGTTGAAGGACCTGCTATACTCATCGTAGAGCACAAGCTGGCGGACCTCATGAAAATGGTCGACAGGGTCATTGTGCTCAACTTTGGTAAGGTTATTGCTGAAGGGACTCCCGAAGAGGTCGTGGGGAATAGTCAGGTTCAAGAGGCCTACTTAGGTAGGAAGGTGATGAAACTTGCTTCTTGAGGTAGAAAGTCTAAATCTTTACTATGACACCGCACAGGTGTTGGATAATCTTAGCTTTAAGGTGAATACAGGAGAATTGGTTAGCTTAGTCGGCCCGAATGGTGCCGGCAAAACAACCGCCCTCCGGGCCATAGCCGGACTCATCAACTGGGAGAAGGAGATAACCAGAGGAACCAAGCTTGCCAAAATAACCTATGAAGGTGCTATCACTTTCAATGAAGAAAGAATAGAGAAATTATCATCCGCTGAAATCGCTAAAAGAGGCCTCTCTCTCTGTCCTGAGAGGGGTCGGCCATTTCGTGAAATGACCATCATTGACAATCTATTGGCCGGTGCCTATCTATGCAAAGACAAAGAAGAGATAGAAACAAACATGGAGAGCGTTTTTAGACTATTTCCCAGATTAAAGGAGAGGGAAAAACAGGCCTCCGGAACATTATCCGGTGGCGAACGAACGATGCTTGCTGTGGGAAGAGCCTTGATGCACCGCCCTAAGTTGCTTTGTATTGATGAGCCATCCACGGGTCTTGCCCCTCTCGTAAAAGAAGAATTATTCCAAAAAATAGGAGAAATCTATGTTGGAGGAATAACCCTGCTTTTGGTGGAACAAGATGTCAGCTTCGCCTTTGAACTGGCTTTGAGGAACTATGTTTTGTCCAGGGGAAGGATTGTTGCTGTAGGAAAGGCAGAAGAATTGCTTGCTGATGAGACCATCAGGAAAATCTATTTAGGTCTATAAATATTAGACCAAAATCAAAGAAAAGGAGGGGATTACAATGAAGAA
>CAZEKS010000624.1:0-1843 GCA_964512795.1 uncultured Syntrophaceae bacterium | reverse complement strand
GCACCTTGGCATCGGTGAAGATGACACTTCGTGTGGAGGACCCTTTCATCCCCATCTTATTCTCTTCTTCATCCACCGAAACCCCTTCAAACTTCCGCTCGACAATGAAGGAAGTAAACTTTTCTCCATTGACCTTAGCATAGGTGACAAACACATCGGCAAAACCAGCATTGGAGATGAACTGTTTCTGACCGTTTAGAATATAGTATTTTCCATCCGGACTGAGCGTCGCAACGGTTTTGGCGTTCATGGCATCCGACCCCGCCTCAGGCTCGGTTAGGGCATAGGCCGTGATCATCTCTCCGGTAGCAATCTTAGGAAGGTACCGTTTCTTTTGATCCTTATTTCCGAAAAAGATGATGGGAAGAGAACCAATCCCTGTATGGACAGCATAGGCCACCATGAAGGACCCTCCTCCCTGAGACATTTTTTCCATCATCAAGAGGACACTGACCTTATCCAATCCCTGTCCCCCATCCTCCTCGGTGATGTCTCCGGAGAGTAAACCCAATTCTCCTGCCTTCTTCACCAAGCTCGGCAGGAGTCCTTCCTTCTGCGCTTCAATATCGTCCACCTGGGGTTGAATCTCACCCACGACGAATTCCGTAGCCGCTTTCCCGATCAACACCTGCTCCTCTGAAAATTCCTCCGGGGTGAAAATCTCCTGCGGAGAAATCGACTCAATCAGAAACGCTCCCCCTTTCACGAACTCTTCCATAAAAACCTCCTCTCTAAAAGATCAATGAAAATTGAAAATTTAGCAGTGAAAAATTGGCACTAAAAAATTCTTTTTTGAGATTCAATGCTAATTGCTAACTTTGCAATTTTCATTTTGCATTGATGTTTTCGAATACTCCGGCGGCGCCCATTCCGCCTCCAATACACATCGTCACAAGACCGTAGCGGACATTTCTTCGCTTCATCTCATAAAGTAAGGTGGTGGTCAATTTTGCTCCGGTGCATCCAAGGGGATGACCCATAGCCACCGCTCCCCCATTGACATTCACGATATCTAAATTCAATCCAAGTTCCCGGATAACATAAAGGGCCTGTGAGGCGAAGGCCTCGTTCAGCTCAACCAGACCTATATCTTTCATGGTGAGACCTGCCTTTTTAAGAGCCTTGGGAGCAGCATAAGCAGGGCCCACTCCCATGATTTCGGGTGGAACTCCAGCGACCGCAAAGGATCGGAAGATAGCCATAGGTTTTATTTTCAACTGATCGGCTTTTTCCTTTGACATCAGAACAAGCGCGGCTGCCCCATCACTCGTCTGGGATGAATTGCCTGCAGTCACCGTCCCTTTGGCTTTGAAAACGGACTTGAGACTTGCCATCCCTTCGAGAGATGCATCGTATCGCACTCCTTCATCTGTGTCAAAGATGACCTCTTTCACAGTGACCGTGCCGTCTTCCTTCGTCTCACGCACCTTTGCAGGAATAGGAATGATCTCTTCCTTAAACTTCCCTTCCTTGATGGCTTTAGCTGCTTTCTGGTGGCTCAAGAGAGCAAAGCGATCCTGTTCTTCTCGGGTGATCCCAAATCTCTCAGCCACATTTTCTGCAGTAAGTCCCATAGAGGTATACGCCTGAGGATTATGATCAACTAAATACGGATTGGGAGAAGGGGTCAAACCCATGATTGGAACCTGACTCATAAACTCCACGCCACCAGCGACCATTACATCCTGAGCCCCAACCATGATCTCATAGGCCGCCGTTGCGATAGCCTGGAGTCCTGAGGAACAGAAACGATTGACCGTCTGCCCCGGTACCGTAAAAGGGAACTCTGCTCTCATGGCTAAGACTCTGGCGAGGTTCAGCCCCTGGTCCGATTCAGGGAAGG
>CAZEKS010000623.1:0-1845 GCA_964512795.1 uncultured Syntrophaceae bacterium | reverse complement strand
CTCCTTGGAGCCATTTTACCCTAAACTGTCACCCATTAAAAACCCGGAAGAATCTCTTTATTGAGATAATCGATACAGGCTGTGGTATCCCAGAGGAACTTCAAAATAGGATTTTCGAACCTTTCTTTACGATGAAAGAGGTAGGCAAGGGAACAGGATTAGGCCTGTCCATTGTTTATGGGATAATCAAAAAACATAAAGGGGATATCACTGTAAAGAGTAAAATTGGGGAAGGAACTAACTTCATTATCAAATTACCGATAGGAGGGCAAGATAAATATGAAGGATAAATACACAATTCTCTTGGTTGATGATGAGGAATATATCTTACGTGTCCTGCAACGTGTATTAGGGGAAGAGAAGCGTTTTGAGATGATTACCGCCACAAGTGGTCAGGAGGCGTTAGAGAAGATTCGTCAGAACCCAATAGATTTGGTGATATCCGACCAACGTATGCCTGGAATGACCGGAATTGAGCTCTTGACACAGATAAAACAAATGTATCCTGACTCTGTTAGAATTATTTTAAGTGGCTTTACTGATATAGATGTCCTGATCGGTGCGATTAATGAAGGAGAGGTATGCAGATTTCTTTCCAAACCTTGGGATAATGAAGAGTTAAAAAAAATAATTTACACCACTTTGGAACAACGGGAAGAAATGGGAATTGTCAAAGATGTAATAGCAAAGATGCGTCAGGTAATAAATAAGGTAAAAAATATAAATTTTGAATCTTATCAAGAAGGAAACAATATATGCATGAGAGTGGATGCAGAAGGGTCGGTTATCTCTGGAGATGTTCTTTCCCACATATTGAGTTTTTTTCTGAAAACGGTCTTTGAAAAAGTATACGATAAAGAAGTTGACCTTGAACTTCAACTGATGGGCGGAATTGTTGCCAAGCAAAAAGGTAAAGTTGTCTTGACCATTGATGTAGGCAAAGGAGTAAATTTAATCATTGAACTGCCAGAACCGGCAGTAAAATAATAAGCAGTCGCGGAAACACACACTTAGTCAAGGATATCCGTGAAGATAGAATATTCCGATTACCATCCATTAGCATGGCAGGTGATTTCTGTGAACTGCTTATCGGCAAAAGGGACAATAATTGAGGATCGTGTTGTCACTTTGGGGTGTCAACGTTCAATCCTTTCTTTGACAGATTTTGATTTTGCTCGTTACGGGAAGAAAGAAAGTCGGTTTGGGTTATGATGATACTTTCTGGGAAGGGAAGTTTTTATCCTTAAATGCCAGGGCGCCGACGGGGCAGACCTTAACGCACTCAGCGCACTGACCGCAGGCTGATTCACCAAGGGGTTTGTCTTGGAAGGTGGAGACCATTCGCTTGAAACCCCTTCTAGTAAAACCAATGGCTCCGATGCCCAACTTCTCCCGGCATACCCATACACATTTGCCGCATAAAACACATTTGTTGGGGTCGTAGATAAAGAGTGGACTGCTTTCATCGATGGGGAGGTTTCTTTCGAGTTTCCTGAATCGCTTTGTCTTGAGTTTGATACCCAGATGTTTAGCAATTTTCTGAAGTTCACAGGTTCGGTTTTTCAGACAGTGGAGACAGTCAACAGGATGATTCGCTAAGATTAGCTCAGCAGAGGTGTGTGCAAGTCTCAAAGCATTTTTGCCCCGTGTGTTGACCACCATGCCTTCTTTTACCGGTTCGGTGCAAGCAATGACAGGTTCGTTCTCACCTTCCACCTCTACAAAGCAGAGGCGACACGAGGCAGAGGGTTGCCTCTTTTCCAAGATAGCACAGAGGTTGGGTATATAGATGCCGTTCTCCAACGCTACCCAGAGGATTGTTTCGCCCGGATGAGCTTTTATTTT
>CAZEKS010000622.1:0-1847 GCA_964512795.1 uncultured Syntrophaceae bacterium | reverse complement strand
TTTACTCCTGAAGAAGCCAGCATTTGCCGCGAGCTGTTCGCCCCGGCGACCTGCCGGGAGCTGGCCGGCCGGCTGGACGTCGGCGAGAAAGAGCTTTCAAAAAAGCTCGATATCCTGATAGACAAGGGGGCGCTTACCAGGGGACCGACACAGTATGCCTTTCACGAGAACGTCCTGGGCTTCCACCACGATGCCGTCGCCGATACGGCGCCGCACGCCGGGCCGAACGCGATATCGAAGAAGGTCAAGGAGCTGTGGAACGACTTCTTCCGGAACGAATGGTCTTATATGTTCCTGGAACATGCCAGTAGGATGATAAAGATGGCGGGGCGGAACCTCCCGATATGGCCGGCTATCGGGGCGCTCGAGCGCAGCCCCAACATCCGCCCGGAGGACATCCTGCCGGAAGAGAACTGGCGGTTGAGGATAGAAAACGCCAAAAGCAGGATCATCGCCCCCTGCGGCTGCCGGGTGGTGTGGGGCGTCTGCGACCACCCGCTCATGACATGTTTCGCCTGCTTCGACCGGCCGAGAGGACAGTACTATATTAACCAGCCGGGGCGTCTGCTCAAGGAAGTGACCCTGGCGGAGACCCTTGATATTGTGCGGGAGTCAGAGGAGTCCGGGCTTGTCCACTGGGGGGATTGCTACTGCTGCTCTTGCTGCTGTGAAAATCTCTTCCCCGTCACCCGCTCCAAGAGATACGACCTGATGACGCCCAACCGGTTCCTGGCCGTCGTGGACGAGGAGAAGTGTAAAGGCTGCCAGGACTGCGTCGAGCGATGCCCGTTCGAAGCCATAGAAATGCGGCCGGTTGCCGGCTCCAAGAAGCTCAAGGCGTCCATCGCCGCCGATAAATGCAAGGGGTGCGGCCTGTGCATTGTCGGGTGCCAGCAGAACGCTATCACCTATGAAATAGTGAGGCCGCCGGAATACATTAAAGGGCGGCCGACTTCAGTCGTCAACGAACCCGGGGCGCCTCCCCGCAGGCTGCCCGTTTTTGGCTTCTACGACCTCAAGTAAGCCGGACTTCACCAGGCGGCTCCCGGAGCGGCGGAATAAACAGGAGGCACATGATGGAAAACGATGAGGTCTACCTTGAGGCGGCCGAGAAGCTGGGTTACCCGGGTTCGGCCAGCTGTGTCAAGTTTTTACGGGTGCTGTTTACGCCCGACGAGGGCCGCTTACTCCTCGAATTCCTCGAGCCGGCGACCTGCGCCCAGGTCGCCAAAAGGTTGAACATCGACGAGAAAAGCCTCCAGGAAAAGCTCGACGATTTCAAACGCCGCCGGCTGCTTTTCTACGGCAAGACCGAGTATGTCTTCCGGTTCGGGATACACGTATTTTTCGCCCGCATCCCCCACGCCAAGGCCGAGCATATCCCTCAGGGGTTCTGGGAGGCGTGGCGGGAGTTCCATCCGGAGGAAATCGAAAGGTTCCAGAGAGGCATGGAGATCCCGCTGGACGGGCCTCAGGCCAACGGCTTGCCGCCGAACCGGGTGATCCCGTACCGGCTGGCCCTGGCCGCCAGCCCCAGGATAAAGCCGGAGCAGGTCCTGTGGTACGAGGATATGGCGCAGATATTCGCACACGAGGAGCAGATCGGTATCGTCGAGTGTCCCTGCCGCAAGGAGTTCCATAACTGCGACCGGCCGCTGATGACCTGCTACTACTTTGCCAGGCACACGCTGGAGCGTGACATCAACGAACATTCCACGATGAAAAAGCTCACGGTGGAGGAAGCCATAGCCTATTCGGACGAGCTGGAAAAAGGCGGGCTGATGCACCTCATGCCCAACTACGCCGGCGCGCCGGACTACGTCATGTGCAACTGCTGCGAATGCTGC
>CAZEKS010000621.1:0-1849 GCA_964512795.1 uncultured Syntrophaceae bacterium | reverse complement strand
TCACCGCCAGCGGTAGGTTGTTCCCGCCCAAGTAATCCCACGGATGCCCGGTTGGTTCCGGGACGGGCCAGCAAGGCCAGCGCCCGCAGGATGCGGGTCACGAGGTCGCCGTGATGGCCGGCTATCACCACCTTGCCGGGTGGCACACCCCGATGCGCCAGAACCTCCGCGAGGCGCCGCGCGTCATAATCAGTGTAGCACCCGGCCACCAGCACGACCGCTCCCGGGGCGCTGCGGACCGCGCGGGCCAGGGCCTGGCGGCTCTTGGCCATGGCCGTGGCGGTGACGCAGCAGGTGTTGACCACCAGCAGGTCGGCCGGACCGTCGCCGGGGCCGTCGGCAGGGGTCAATCCCGCCTGAAGCAGGGCCTCGGCGATCGCGGCGCTGTCGTACTGATTGACCTTGCAGCCCAGCGTGGTGAGGCGGAAGCGGGCGGAACGGGGCGGGACGGGCGCGTGAAATGGTCGACCGGGCGTCATGATCTTGTCGTAAAAAACCGAGAAGACTATTATAGACTGGGGCGGCCCAGCCGCCCAGGGTTCCCTGCGCTCGAGGAGCCTCCATGGCGACGGTGAACAGCGTCTGGGGCATTGACATCGGCCAGTGCGCGCTGAAGGCCCTGAAGCTGCGCGACGCCGATGGCGTGCTCCAGGTCGAGGCCCTGGACGTCATCGAGCACGCCCAGATCCTCTCCGAGCCGGACGCCGATCGCGTGCAGCTGGTCCGCACCGCCCTGGAGACGTTCCTGTCGCGCAACGCGGTCTCGGGGAGCCTGGTGGCGGTGGCTGTGTCGGGCCAGAGCGGCTTCACCCGCTTCGTGAAGCTCCCCCCCGTCGAGAGCAAGAAGATCCCGGACATCGTCCGCTTCGAGGCCGAGCAGCAGATCCCCTTCCCCATCGCCGACGTCATCTGGCGGTGGCAGGCGTTCCAAGACCCCAACGGCCCGGACATCGAGGTGGGCATCTTCGCGATGAAGCGCGTCGACGTGGCCGAGATGCTCGACCACTTCGACGAGGTCCAGCTTGTGGTCGACGTGGTGCAGATGGCCCCGTTGGCCCTGTTCAACTTCATGACCTTCGACGAGCAGTTGGCCCCGGACGGGGCGACGCTGCTGGCCGACGTGGGGGCCAACAAGACCGACCTGGTCGTGGCTGATGGACCCAGGATCTGGACGAGAACCATCCAGATCGGCGGCAACGACTTCACCGCGGCGCTGGTCAAGGCCTTCAAGCTGTCGTTCCCCAAGGCTGAGAAGCTCAAGCGCAGCGCCGCCACCAGCAAGTACGCCCGGCAGATCTTCCAGGCCATGCGCCCGGTGTTCAGCGACCTGGCCCAGGAGATCCAGCGATCGGTGGGGTACTACACGGCGATGCGCCGCGAGGCGCGGTTCAAGAAGGTCGTGGGGCTGGGGAACGGTTTTCGCCTGCCGGGCTTGCAGAAATTCTTGGAACAGCAGCTCAACGTTCCGGTGGTCCGGGTGGACAGCTACAACAAGCTGACCGGTTCCGGCGCCGTCAACGCCCCGATGCTCAACGAGAACGTGCTGTCGTTCGCGGTGGCCTACGGGTTGGCGCTCCAGGGGCTGGAGCTGTCGACCGTGAACACCAACTTGCTGCCCGACGAGATTGCTCGCCGCCGACTGTGGGGGCGCAAGCGCCCGTGGTTCGCCGCCGCAGCGGCGGTGGTCCTGGCCGCCCTGGCCGCCCCACTGTACCGCACCTTCAGCGACCGCACCGCCCTGGCCCAAGGCAGCACCTACCGCGATGTCGAAAGCGTCATCCGGACCCTGCGGGAACAAAGCGCCAAGTACGAAGAGCTGATCCAGCAGGTCGGACCGGAAGAAGAACCG
>CAZEKS010000620.1:0-1856 GCA_964512795.1 uncultured Syntrophaceae bacterium | reverse complement strand
TACAAGCCGTAGCGCCGAAGATACTGGCAGCCTTTGGGGGGAATATGCTGTGTGAGCTCCAGGAAAAACCGCACCACCGGAAAGCTCTCGGTCTTTCCCTTGATCGTTGTCGGAAGTGAAGGAGATCACGGCGCTGACTCCATTCTCACGGCAATGAAGTACCTGTGCCTGGCCTATGAGCAGGAAAGAAGGTTAAACTCGCTGTCCAAGCGCGAGTGGGATGTGCTCAGGAGCGAGACCCTGAACTACGTAGAGGAACTCCACCAGAAGGGTTGCGTCATCGCGGCGGAGCCCCTTCAGAGCGTCCAAACCGCCGCCACCGTACACGTCCGAAATGATACGCTCTCGATCACCGACGGCCCGTGGAGGCGGAGCTGAGAGAGGAACGTCGATACGGGCCATGAGTCAAGCTGAACGACCCGCCGAACTCGGAAGGCTGGGTTCGAAAGCGGGCGGAAACGCCGGATTTGGCCGAACCGTCCCACGCTTGAGTCAGGTCCGGGCGCCTGAGCACTCCCGGCTCCGCGCTGCCTCCTACGCCTTGGGCCCGAAGTGCTTCAGGAGGACCAGTGGGTCGGCGCCGCTCGGGTTACGGATCGCGATCCCTTCCCTGGCCGCCTTGGCGCTGACGAAGACCTCGTCGAGGGTCATCTCGCCGAAGCGGATCTGGGCCGGCGCCTCGACCTCCAGGGCGCCCAGGGTCCCGTGCCCCTGCACCACGATCGCGCCGTAAGGGCCCTCGTCCCGGATCGTCACCGAGCGGCCCGACAGGACCGTGAGCTCCTTGGCCGAGAAATACTCCGATTTGTAGACGATCCAGTTCTCGCGGTACCCCTCCGCCTGCATCTCCTGCAGCGGCTTCACGGGCTTGGGCGGCATGAAGCGATGGGCGTAGAAGTCCGGGTCCACGTTCAGCTCCCAGTCCAGGAGGCTCACGATGTAGTCCAGGTCGTCCCGGCGCTTCTCCGGGATGTTCTTGGTCAGCAGTTCCCGCGGAGTGTAGGCCTCCCAGACGATGTTCTGGAACATGGCGAACACGTCCGAGGCCCGCTGGGGCTCGTAGGTGAGGAGCGAGCCCGGGGCGTGCAGGATCCCCGGCGGCACGTCCCAACCGGTGCCGAGCTTGAGCTTGTAGGCCCGCGACAAGTACAGGATTTCGTTGTCCCTGTTCTCCCAGCCGGCCAGGCACTGCTTCACCTGCTCCTTGGTAGTGCCCGGGTGCAGGCCGAAGAAGGTGTAGGGAAACCACCCGCCGTGGTTGTTCAGCTGCGCCGGGAAGTAATAGGCTTCGGGCTTGCCTAGCTGCCCGACGTCGGCGGCCTTGTCGTCGGAATGGTGGATGTGGTGCGGCAGGGGCTCTTGGTTGTCGAAGAACTTGCTGTACATCACCCAGCCGCCGTGTTTCTTCACTACCTCGCGGCCTAGGATCTCCTCGCCGGCTAGCTCCAGGGCGTCCTTGAACAGCACCCGGGCAGCCCGACCGCCGTCCTCCACGTGGACGTAGCTCAGGCCCTCGTCCGGCGTGGTCAGCGGCCCATTGTCCGCCTTGGTAGTAGAGGCGAACCAGCGCTCGTCGATGCCGCCGCGGTTGACGCCGAAGGCGTAGTAGTCGTCCGGGTGCAGCCGCAGGCGCCGCCCGGGAATGCAGAAGGAGCGGGGAACCCAGGTGGGGGTGAGCCGGAATACGCCCCGGCCCTGGTTCAGGGCTGTGTCGATGAGCTTCCTATCAGACATGCTATTGAATCCTCCGCCCTATTGTACACAGAATCCCCTGCCGGTCCAGTGGCGGGAGCCGGCCGGCCGATCCATCACGGTCTGCCCATCCGTCTTGTCGAGAGACCCCGACGCATATATCC
>CAZEKS010000619.1:0-1856 GCA_964512795.1 uncultured Syntrophaceae bacterium | reverse complement strand
GAAGCCGATTTCGACGTATTCCGGCTTATTGGGTGCCTTCGAGACGGGATTCGATATGACATACAACTCGTCTTTCGGCTCATTAGCCGGGTCTTCGAGGTCTGCTCCTTCGTGGCTGATATGCCAGATATTGCGGTCCCGCGAATATATCTTCTTCTTTGACTGGTCTATCGGGATACCGTGTTTGTTCGCATAATCCACTGCCGCCTCACGCGACGTGAGCGTAAACTTCGGGTCTTTCCAGGGCGCGATGATTTTGAGCGACGGGTCCAAGGCCATATAAGTAAGCTCAAAACGCACCTGGTCGTTGCCCTTGCCGGTTGCGCCGTGTGCGACGCCGGCTGCGCCCTCGGCGTGGGCGACATCGACCTGATGCTTGGCAATCAGGGGGCGTGCGATGCTCGTGCCTAACAAATACCCATTTTCATAAACGGCCCCCGACTTGAGTAGCCGCCAGAGATATTCTTCGACAAACTCCTTCCGCAGGTCTTTGACGATGCATTTGACGGCGCCGCTTTTCAGGGCCTTTTGTTTTATACCTGAAAGCTCATCGCCCTGGCCTAAGTCAGCAGCAAATGCGATAACCTCGTAGCTGTATGTCTCTTTCAGCCACGGCAGAATTACACTGGTATCCAGCCCGCCGCTGTATGCCAAAACAACTTTTTCTTTCTTTGCCATTTTTTTACCTTAGAAATAATTCGTTTCTGCCAAGAATTATATCGACTATTATCAAGAGAGGCAATTAGAAATGGTTTTTCTCATAAGTTTTGGGTCGGCGTCTTTGCCTGTGAAAAGCTTGAACTGGGCAGAGGCTTGGTTGATGAACATTGATAAGCCATCAATTGTTTTTGCTTTCTTCTCTTCGGCCTGTTTTAAGAGCAAGGTCTGCAGAGGATTATAGACTGTATCAAAGACCACCATATCCTTTTTCAGGTATTTTTGCGGTATAGGCGTTTCATCAATGTTAGGATACATCCCGATACTGGTGCAGTTTATTAGCAATTTCGCCTCGACATTCGGTAAATCGTCCAAAGGAACAAAATCACAATTGAATTCGGCTGCAAGTTTTTCGCCCCTTTCAACGGTGCGGTTATAGATAGTGATTTTTGCACCGGCGTCGCTTAGGCCGGCTACTATCGCCCTTGCGATGCCGCCTGCACCGATGACGGCCGTTGGCAAATTTTTCAATAGGTTCGACGAGCTCACTATAAATTTGGCTTTGGGGCCGAGCGTTGAAGTAATAACATCCATCGCCGCTGTGTAATCGGTGTTATATGCGCGCAAACTGCCGTCGGGACCGACGATAATGGTGTTGACGGCGCCGATTTTCTCCACTAAAGGTTCAACGAAACCCCGATTTTCTTTGATGAAATTGAGGGCGTTTTCTTTGTGCGGGATTGTTATACTAAAGCCGCGGAACCCAAGCCAGTTTCTGGTGAGAACGTGGCGTAAAAAACAGTCAAACTCATCTTTGCCGCCTTCGACGAGCAGAGGCAGATACAATTTATTCTCGCTCATCTCGGCAAAACAAGCGTTATGCACGGCAGGTCCTGCCGAATGAGCGATAGGTGTGCCAATTACGCCGTAAAGTTTGGTGTCAGCATTTATGAAATCCCAGCGGTAAATTGTTTTGAACTGCTCAATATTCATCTGGCCTGGTGCGGTTGCGCTTTCGTCGTCTATACTTGCAAATGTAAGGAAAGAGTTTAACTTTTTTGCGATGATTCTGCTGATAAGGCCAGCTTCGCCCATACAAAATATGATTTGCTCGCCGCTGGTTCTGTGCAGCAAATCAAAGGCCTCAAAACAATCGTTGATATGATTAGCCGTGTAAACCAGCTTTGGAATTGCGGCTG
>CAZEKS010000618.1:0-1856 GCA_964512795.1 uncultured Syntrophaceae bacterium | reverse complement strand
ATATTTTTATAGATTCCGGAAGTAAAGGTGATTTCTGGCTGAGCTGCGGCATAACATTGTCTTCATCGGTTATTATATTGATAATACTTCTACCGTTTCTGAAACGAAAGATACAAATAAAATAAAGCTGGATATAAAATACCTGAAAAATATTAAAAAATTATATATAACCTGAACTGTTTAATAGAAAATACAATTTCAATTATATTTAAAGAAAAAAGTTCGAGGTTTTGACTTATATAAAAATAAAATATAAAATCGTTTTATAAAATATGGTTTACTTATTTTATACATAAAATGTTTACAAAAAATTTTAATGAATTCACTTTTGTAAAAATATTAAATTGAGCGAATAATTACTTTACTCAATTAGTATAAGATGCGAATAAAATAAGGGGAGTAGAGTTTGAAAAGCAAATATAAAGCAACTTCAATTAAAGATGTGGCAAGGGAGGCTGGAGTATCAATATCTACAGTCTCTAATGCCTTAAATAATTCAAGGTATGTAAAAAAAGAAACAAAAGAAAAAATTCTCAGAATTACCAGGAACTTAAATTATGCACCAAATATAATTGCAAGAGGGCTTAAGACAAGGAGTACTAGTACAGTTGTTGTTGTTGTTCCTGATATATCCAATCAGTTTTTTGCTCAGGTAATAAAGGGAGTGGAAGAAGTTGCAAAACTGAGAAAGTATGGTGTTTTACTTGAATGCACCTATTATGACGTTTTAGAAGAGAAAAAAAGCATAGAAAATTTAAGGAAAAAATTCGTTGATGGATTTTTATTTATTTCTGGTTATGACAGCTTTGCTCACATAAAGGAATTAAACGATGATAAAGTTCCAGTTGTTGTTGCTGATAGAGAGTTGAAAGAGAAAAAAATACCGTCTGTTTTGATAGATAACTTTAAAGCTATACGAGAGACTGTAAACTATTTACATAGATTAGGACACAAAAGGATAGGCTATATTTCATATACTTATGATAACCAAACCACGGTTGAAAAAAGATTTAAAGGTTATTGTGAGGGATTGAAGGATAATAAGCTTGGTTTTGATCCGGATATTGTAGTAATAAGTGAAGATCTTAGATTAAATGAGCTTCAGGGTTCCCGTGAAGCAGTTAAAAAAATTCTTAATTGTAAAAATATTCCAAGTGTAATTATGAATGCCTCTGATTTCATAGCTGTAGGAGTGGTTAGGGCTTTAAAGGAACTTAAAATTAAAATTCCTGAGGAAATATCTGTAGTAGGATTTGATAATATATTAATGAGTCTGTATACTGATCCACTTCTAACGACTGTAAAACAGCCTAAAAAACAAATGGGTACCACAGCTATGAATCTATTGCTGGATATAATAGAGCGTAAAAGAGTAAAAGAGAAGAATATAATACTTCCCACAAAATTAATAGAGAGGCAGAGTGTGGCTAAACCAAGGAACCGTAATATATCGAACCTATTACCTGAAAAATTCAAATCGCAAACATGATTATTAAATGCCAGTCTATCAAAGGCATATTTTAACTTAAATCAATATAATATCTCTGCTATTTTCTTTAAATTAAATGCAGTACCCATAAAGTACCACAACTACAGCTACATAAAAGATTTCCTTAGGGAAAAATATGGATATAAAATATCTCTTCCTACCATAATGGATAGAGCTTAAAAGTATGGATTCTACAATAAAAAGAAAAAGACTCATAATCTAAAACCATCCTTTTTGGTTCTAGATTATAGCTTCTCAGGTGTGCACTTTTAAATCGTAGATGACACCAGCGATTCGAGGTATTGACAAATATATTGAAATATTATAAAGTTATAAAACGTTTTTATAAAAACGTTTGATATCCTTT
>CAZEKS010000617.1:0-1861 GCA_964512795.1 uncultured Syntrophaceae bacterium | reverse complement strand
CCGACCGGGCCTTGCTCACCTGGCTCTTTCGATCCCCGGAACATAAATCCCCTTGATCGACTTTCAAGGTCTCGGATACCCTTTTGATCAAATCCGGTAAAGGAATTCGCTTTTTTTTCGGACGATAAACTTTATCAGTATCGTTCAATACTCTCTCAATAAACGCTCTATCGCCAAGTATTCTCGAATCCGAATCTTCCTTGCACTCCCCTTTGCTAACCCGGTTCTCTTGCAGATCGGGTCTTCTCCCCTGTTCAACTCCACCTTCCACAAACCTTCGGTAATTCCGGCGAGCCCTTGCTTCTTTTACTGAAAAATGAAGCAGTACTTCTTCTACCTCCTGCCAATCATTCTTATTCAAGCCCATGATGGCACTATGACCCGACCAGGGATACCTGTCCAGCTCCCTCAAATCCTTAACCATCCCAGCTCTCAACGGATTCAGGTGAATATATCTCATGAGTTCCAACAGGTAAGGATCCTCCTCGCAAATAATCGATTTGTAACGATTTTGAAAGAGGTGGCCACTCCTTTGATGTCTCTTATTGAAATAAACGGCATGCCCGGTCAACAAACACTTCATGACCCGGCTTAAGGGTTTTGAACCGGTACGAAGCAGTAGGTGAATATGATTGGGTATCAAAACCCAAGCAAAGCATTGGGTCTTCGTCTCAGTGAGAATGTCACCCAATCGAACAACAAACGATTTCCGGTCCTTGTTGTCCTTGAAGATTTCACGGCGTTCGATCCCCCGGGCCATAACATGTTGAAGGACACCGGGAGCGTCAAGTCTTGGTTGACGAGGCATTATAGGCGCTCAATCAGCTTCTCTTTGAGGGGGCTTAATGGAAGACATGGGTAGTTTTGTTAGCTTATAAAGAAGATCTAAAAATGGAGACGCGGAGCCCTACTGCTATAATGCTTTTTTGTTCAACTTGCTGCATTGTTTTCTGCTCCAAAGTGTGATGCTTTTCCGGACGGTATGGGTCGTCAGCCCCTCAAGTATAAGCTCTCTCAGAAGCTATGGTCTGGGCTATGCTTCGTCACCAAAGCATTCGCACTTGCTCCCCTGTCTCCGAAACTGCGTCTTATTCATCTTGAAAATCTGCCAATGTCTCAAAAGAGGCCAATCTGAGCTTTCTGTTCAACTCCCGGAAAGCTAATCTGGCTTGTTCGAGATTCTTGACAGCATCTGCATAAGATATTTCGTTTTCTTCAACAATATCCCGACCTTCCTTGTAAATCACTTTCTGGTAAGATGAAGTTACCACCTGATTGTGAAATTCACCAATCTGTTCATTCAAGGCCTTGCGCATTTCTAAAGCCTCGCTAAGATTAATCGAATCTCCATTAAAGTTGATGAAATGGTTGAAGTTTGCTCGCTGAATAGAACTGTTGAGTTTCCGCCGCTTGATTTCTATCTTTCTTAGGTCCTTTCGAGCGGAAGCCACATCAAAATCTGGACTGGGACGACGCATCCCATCATCTCGAGTAAATGAAAACCTATCTCTATTCTGCTTTGATTCAGGCAAACAGTCTTTTAATGTCTTAATCCTGGCGTCATACTCTGAACGGAGTTCCAGCGCCTCGTACAAATACAATGTCTTCTTTTTGTCTTCCATATGGCTTATGACCTCCTTTCGGATGAAACCTTGGGGACGTGGAATGATTGGGGTCGCGTCTTGTTTGTGGACCTGGTGCCAGGCATCGGTAATTTTATGAGCATAAGCTTCCGCCGCCCCAGGTTTGAACTGCTTTCCGGCATCTGATATAATTTCAATGCCCTGTTAAGATCTCCTTTATCACGGCATCCGATGATTAATTCCATTGAAGAGATGATAGAGAGCGCCATCCCTTCGCC
>CAZEKS010000616.1:0-1864 GCA_964512795.1 uncultured Syntrophaceae bacterium | reverse complement strand
CGGGGTTTCAGCATTTTCAAGGAGAGCCAACCTTACTTTTTTGATAAGGGTATTTATGTGTGGGTCGTGGATAGACTCTTCGGAGTAATGCTCCGGCCTGACTCCCTTTCTTATCAGAGCATCGGCTACTGCATACTGGTAGTTGAAACAGGCACAAGCATGGGGAAAATCTCCGATCTTAAAGTTCTGTGCCAGGAAATGATCCAGACCATATTGAGATGCGTAAAGGATAACCTCTTCAATATCATCCGCATTGATATCGTGCTTACTCACAATAGCCAAGGCACATTCAATGGCCCCGTGATTACCACGACAGCAGGGATAGGGTTTGATGGTGGCATCCGCGTAATATTTCTTACCCAGGTCTTTGGTCAGTATATCAGGGTGGGAACAACCTGCTGTGAAGAGACGATAATATCCAAATTTACTCAGTAGAAAATCTTCAGGTCCTGTCCAGCCAGCCTTCGCCAGTTGGGCAGCGAAAATACCGTTACGAGCAGACATCCCCTGAGGCAGCTTGAAGTCAGTTGTCCCATCCCAAATACTTTGAAAACTACCTCCCAGTTGATTAAGCGCCATGCCAAAGGCATTTCGCAACTGCTTCTCGTTCAAATCCAGGAGCCGTCCAGCAATGGCGGTTGCCCCGATTACGTTTACGGTGCCAGTACAGTCCCATCCCAAAGTGAAGTCATAGCCAGAAGCAGCTAACACACGCGAGGCCATATCATCACCCACCATAATAGCAGTGAAGAGTTCTTTGCCATCGATTCCTTTCACTTCTCCCAAAGTGAGCGCTGTCATGATGGTAGTCCCGCTTATATGGGCCGGGATACTCTTACCCTCAACAACAGGAGATAGTGCCTCAAAATCAAAAGAACGAGCCATGATACTATTGACCATGGCTGCATGGAGCGCTGGTACCTTACCACCATGGATGAGAATGGTGGCTTCTTCCTGGCCTCCCCATCCTCTGACCAGGTCAACTAAGGCCTGATTACCGCTGGCATGAGCACCGCCGATCAGGCAGCCTACGACATCAATAATGCGGTTCTTATTTTTCCCCAGCGTCTCCCGATCAAAGTTTTCGAAACGCGTGTTCAAGACATTTGCCGATAATTCTTCGATAGCTGTGACTCGAGCAATGCCACTCATAATCAAATCCCCCTCTCTAAACTGTTTACCACCCCTCCCATTGAATGGATGCCGCTCTCTGCCCACTTAGCAAAATTGATCGTCTGATCATTTATAACCAGATCGTAGTCGAGCCTCCCAAAATAAGGTCATTTGTCAATCCACGTATTTACCCAATCCCTTGCTATAAGGATAGCTGCCTGTCCGCTATATCGAGCTCCCTTCACCTTCTTGTTATAAGCCATCAAAACCCGGGTTGGATACCACGGAATGGCGACCACATCCCTTAGTAAAACCTTCTCTGCCTCCTGATAACATTTAATCCTTTCCCCTTCCTCCGTAGCCTCAACCGCTTTCTGAAGCCACCGGTCAAATTCAGGATTGGAGTACCCAGGCAGAGATTTACGATCAGCACCATATCCAGAATTGGTCATAAAATAGATTAACCCGACATAAGGGTCCAGTCCAAAGCCAATTCCGATCTGTGCCATATCCCATTCGATTTTGGGGTCCCTTGAAAGTTTGTCCGTAAAAATCCCTCTCGGAAGAATCTGGAGATTGAGAGGAACTCCTATCTGACCCAGTTGAATTTTGGCCATTTCACCCATAACCTTGCGGTCGGTTGCGTCATTGTCAAGCCAATAGATCGGAGAAATCTTCTTACCAGCATCCTTTTCAACAGCTTGAATCAACCTCTTCGCCTCCTCAGGATTATACGATGGGACGAGCTTTA
>CAZEKS010000615.1:0-1864 GCA_964512795.1 uncultured Syntrophaceae bacterium | reverse complement strand
TGTTAAGAAATATGGAACAATCAATTGCCGAACAAAAGGCCCGTGAATTAAAGATTGACAAGACCCAGGTGGTTCGTGAGTACTGGGAGCTCATCATACTGAAGGGTCTCTATGAATCATCCATTGGTCGGCATCTCATCTTCAAAGGGGGAACAGCCCTTCGGCTGACCTATGGGTCTCCACGGTTCTCAGAAGACCTCGACTTTTCATTGACCAAAGATGCACTCAAGGGAAAATTCTCTTCACTTATAAAAAAGATGACCGCTCCTTTTCCCGAACTGTCTCTGACTGACCTTGAAGAAAAATATTATACCTACTTGGCTGAAATGAAGGTCACTCAAAATTATCTGCCCTTCCCTTTTCGAATAAAAATTGAAATCTCTAAGAGGGAAATGAAGAGTTATCAATGGGAATTAAAACTCCTGAGCTCTCCCGCCACTGTCATTCAAGTGATGGGCCAAGTAGCCACTTTGGAACAAATCTATAAAGACAAGTTGGCCTGTCTGGAAGGAAGGGCTAAACCGAAAGACTTATTCGATCTTTGGTACGTTTCTGAAAAACTTAAGATTCCCTATTCATCAAAAAAGATGTCTATCAAGAAGCAAGAACTTATCCGGGATCTGCGTAAATATCTGCCCAGAGATTTTTGGCCAGCCATTGAACGGCTCACAAAATGAAAGCGATCGAACTTCTGAAATTGCTTCAAAAAATGAATAAACCCTTCTACACCATTGCCGACCTGGAAAAGATCACTTCTCTCCCCAGAGAAAGCCTTTATGTGGCATTGAGGAGATGGGAAGGCGGGGGCATCATCGAAAGAGTAGCGCAAGGCATTTATGTGCCCATGGGCAGCAATATTTCATTGGAAAATGTTGCAGCCCAACTCTATATCCCCAACTACCTTTCGTTTGAATCCGCCTTAGCCAGGTATGGTATTTTGAACTTAATCCCTTACACTTTAACCTTTGCCACAACCAGAAAAACCAGGAAATATACCCTTCGAAAACAAGAAATTGAATTCAGGCAAATCTCTGCTGAACTTTTCTTCGGGTTTGAGATGAAAAATGGAATTTATATTGCCTTGCCTGAAAAAGCCTTTTTAGATGAAGTCTATTTTGTAGTCAGGGGTAAAGCCGCCCTCGATTTTGACGAAGTGGATATTAAAAAAATATCAAGCAAAACCTTAAAAGATTATTCCAAACGATTCCCGGCCTATGCCCAAAGGTACATCGAGAAAATAATCAATCCTAAAATAGCATTAAGATAATAAGCCCACCCTTATAAAATTCCTCCCAACCTCCCTTTGACAAAGGGAGGCATTTTATTCTGTGTGCAGCCAAACGTTCCGGCACGTAGGCGTGCCTGCGCGCTGAAGCGCTCCGGCGCGCAAGCGTGGCAATCTAATCGAAAAATGCGAGATTGTTTCGGTCCCCTCGCAATGACAATTTTCTAAATCGGGATTTGGGGTTATATGGATACTGTTATATGGAAACTTGTCAGTCCCTGACGTTTCGTACTATAATGAAACCGGATTTGTTTTCCCACAGTGCCAGCAAAAGGAGACGATGCGATGGCCCAGCACACCGGCGGACCTATGTCCGACGTTTCCGAGTTTCGCGCGTGGTTCAAGCACTATGATCCGGAAGTCCCCGTGCGACTGGCCTATCCACACATTCCGCTCTACAGCCTGTTGGACGAGACCGCCGCCAGGTATTCCGCCAGCCCTTGCACAAACTTTTTCGGCAAACGGCTCACCTACCAGCAGATCAAAGAACTCTCTGACCGCTTTGCCGCGAGCATTCGCAGCCTGGGCATCCGAAAAGGTGATCGGGTGGTCCTGCTCCTTCCTAATTCACCGCAGTTT
>CAZEKS010000614.1:0-1865 GCA_964512795.1 uncultured Syntrophaceae bacterium | reverse complement strand
AGTGCGGTATTCCTTATAAGAACTTTCAAGACCTCACTCTTCCAGAAGATCATTATGAGGCGATCAATTATGAAAAGTTCGTAAATAAATACCAGGTTCGGGTTCAAGGTTATCCGGCCTGCCCCATGCCCTGCAGCCGTCATTTTCGCATTACCGACGGGAATTATGCGGGGTTGGAGACCGAGGGGTTTTGGTTTGAACAGTTGGCCAATTTTTGCGGGAAATTGGCTGTTCCCGATGCCAGGTTTGCGGCCAAGATGAATGCCTATTGCAATCAACTCGGTCTGGATATTGACCTTCCTTCCGGTTCGATTGCCTGGGCGATGGAATGTTTCCAGAGAGGCCTTCTGACCCAGGAGGATACGGGGGGCATAAAAATAGAGTGGGGGGATGCCAAGGCCGTTTTGGAATTGACCAGAATGATCGCCTACCGAGAGGGTTTCGGGGCCATTCTTGCCGAGGGATGCGCCAAGGCGGCCGAGATCCTGGGGAGAGGCAGCGATTATTATGCCATGCATGTCAAAGGACAGGACTTGTATGAAGTCATGCGGCCCGCGATTGCCTGGGCCCTGGGCTCTTGTGTCTCCACCCGGGGGGGTGGGCATACGACCGGTGCGCCGGTTTCGGAGACCATCGAAGCGATTGACCAGCAAAAGGCCTTCGAGGTCTTGGGAGTAAAAACGGCGAACGACCCGCTGGTTTACGAGGGAAAGGCGCAGATGGTCGGGTTTTTTGAGGGTTTGCACCGTTTGGGAAATGCGCTGGGGATATGCCATTTTACGACTTCTTGGTTGGATATAGCGTTTCAGGGTTTTCCCGAGATGGCCGAACTGTATTCGGCGGCTACAGGGTGGGAGACTTCTGCTGAGGATCTTAAAAAAGCCGCCAAAAGAATCCTCAATGTGGAGAAGGCCTTCAATCTGCGGCGGACGAATCTCGACCGCAAAGATGATTATCCCCCGCCGCGTGTGTTGAACGAGCCCATTCCTTCGGGGAAATTCGCCGGGTTCCATCCCACCAAAGAAAATTGGGACAAATTGCTCGACGAGTATTACGAAATGCACCGGTGGGATAAGAAAACGAGTTTCCCAACGAAGGAGTGTCTTGAAAATTTAGGGCTTGGCCAAATAGTACAGGATCTTGAAAAAATCGGCAAAATTGGGGGGTAAATAAGAAATTCATAAATATGAAAATCGCTATCGCCCTTTTCGGAAATAAGGTTTCTCCTCGTTTTGATCTGTCTCCTGAATTGTGGATTATCACGGAGGAGAAGGGCAGGGTAGTTTATCAGCAAAAAATCCCCCTGGAGGGGCTCACTATCCCCCAGCGGATAGACAAGTTAATTTCGGGTGGGGTAAACAAGCTCATCTGTGGAGGTATCCATGATTTCAGTCTGCATCAATTGAAAAATATGGGCATCGATGTCTTTTACAATGTGATCGGCGAAGCGGGGGAGGCGCTGACCATTTTTCTGAAAGGAGAACTTCAACCCGGTTCCCGTTGTGAAAAAAGAAGATCGAGAAATTTCGGCGGGCCCAAGGAGGGTGGGCGTGAGAAGACATAAACAATTATTCCCATCATTCCGATTTCCGGTCCCGGATCGAATTCTGGGATTCCCAAATTGAGGAATACCGGAAAAGAAAAGGATTTTTTTCGCGGCGAGGGAAATCGGTCTTATTCGCATGGGGAAAAAATTCAACTAAATCAGACCCCCTTTTCCCTCTCCCAAAATTAAAGGGGAGGAGAAAGTGCGAAGGGGGAAAAGGAGGTTTTCATCATGCCTGGAATGGACGGAACGGGGCCCATGGGAATGGGCCCGATGACGGGCGGAGGAAGAGGACGGTGCAACCCCTATTTTGTGGGTT
>CAZEKS010000613.1:0-1868 GCA_964512795.1 uncultured Syntrophaceae bacterium | reverse complement strand
CTAATTTCATCTTCTTTAAACCTGTTTGCAAGATTTTGTTCATCATAAAGTTTTAAATCAGGCTTTACATCTTTAATCAATTGAACTTTTTTATTAGAATTTGTTTTTTCTTCCTGAAATAGTATTTCATTTAATGGCTCCAGAGGTTTTACTTCATCATATATAATTCTCTGAATATTTCTCTGAGATATATCCATATTAAAAATTTTATTTGTAATCTCTGAAAGTAAATTGTAGTCTTCAGTAATAGAAAGAATATGCATAATATTTATATTATTTGATGAAATATAATTAGAAAAGCTAGCCCAATCATTAATTTTTGGATAATTCTCTAACTTTTTATCCTTTTTAAAAATATCTCTTATTGTTGCAACTATTTGAGTAGGAGTCCCATAAAAAAAATTAATATTTTTATTTTGAAGTGCAAATTCAATCAAAACTTTAAAAATATTATTAACTCCACCAACCAGATTAATTCCATTCCCTGATTTTACGGCTTGAGGCATAATTGATTGATCTTTTTTCTCAGGAATTTTATCCAGGTTCAAGTCCAGATACAGGCATGTTCCTTTTAAATAATCTGAGAAAGTTATTTTAATCTCGTCAACATTTAACCTAATTGAGAATAAGGCCATTCCCCTACCATGAAAGCCATAAGGATCTCTTATTCCATTCTCTAATTTTGAAGTAACACGGGATTCAAAAATTAATTTGTGAAATTTAGGAGGTATTCCAATTCCATCATCAATGCAGTAAATAATCCTTTTTTTCTCCGCAATTTTTTTAGTACCTATAAATATATTTTTACTTTTTGCATCCCTGCTGTTTCTTAACAATTCTATAATTATATCTTCAACACTTTTTATATCCTGAAGAGCCTGCCTTCTTTCAGCCTCTGAAATTTTTAGTCTTACAAATCCATTGCCCAGATCTTCCTCAATGTTTAAATCATTTTTCAGGTCCAGGTCATTTATAAATTTATTCAAATCATAATTATTTTTTATATTATTTTGCATATTCAATAGCTCTGCTTTCACGGATGACCGTAACTTTAATCTGTCCGGGATATTCCATCTCACCTTCTATTTTCTTAGCTATATCTCTTGCTATCATTGATGCCATATCGTCATCAACTTCTCCAGGTTTTACCATTACCCTGATTTCTCTTCCTGCCTGTATAGCAAAGGCTTTCTCTATACCAGTAAATTCTGATGCTATTTTCTCGAGGCTCTCAAGCCTCTTAATATAACTTTCAAGAGTCTCCCTTCTTGCACCAGGTCTTGAACCTGATATAGTGTCAGCGGCCTGAATGATAACATCTAAATAGGTCTGGGGTTCTACTTCATTGTGGTGAGCTTCTATAGCATGACATATTTCTTCATCTTCATGAAGCCTCCTTGCAAGCTCAGCACCAATAATTGCATGAGAACCCTCTATGTCATGTGTTAATGCCTTCCCTATATCATGAAGCAGGCCGGCTCTTTTAGCCTTTTTTATATTTAGTCCAAGTTCTGAGGCAATTATACCTGCAATGTATGCAGTTTCCTTAGAATGAAGTAGTACATTTTGCCCATAACTAGTTCGGTATTTTAATCTTCCAAGAACTTTTATAATGCCATCATTAACTTCAGAAATTCCGGTATCAAAAATAGCTTGTTCCCCTTCCATTTTGATTTCATTATTTATAAGCTTGCTTGCTTTTTCAAACATTTCCTCTATTCTTGTAGGATGAATTCTTCCATCCATTATTAAGTTTTCCAGAGTAATGCGTGCAATTTCTCTTCTAACAGGATCAAACGAAGATAATATAACAGCTTCAGGGGTATCATCTACAATAATATTTATACCAGTTAAATTTTCAAAAACCC
>CAZEKS010000612.1:0-1871 GCA_964512795.1 uncultured Syntrophaceae bacterium | reverse complement strand
TCTTTGAAGAATCGGTTCGGGACCTCTAACTCAACCTTTTCTCCATCCCGAGAGATAAAGTGGATGGGTTTTATCCAAATGTCGAAATTCTGTTGACCGACTCTTTCCTTTAATGCATCGATCACATTAGGCCATAAATCTTCCATGGAATCGACCTTGATGGATTGGAGTGCTGATGAGGGGTATCTGGTGGAATAGACAGGACAGACCCCAAAAAGAAAACATCTTCATTTTCAATTAGTTATATGTCTCTTTGCACAGCGTTTCCACAACTGTGGATAAATGAAATTACAGACAAAGAAGGGAAAATTATTGAGGATTAAAATTTTTGAAAATTTACGTAACCAATATTAAATCCGTTATTTTAAAAAAGCAAGCTTTTTTTGATGGAATTTATTCTCTCTCTGCCAACCTCGCCACAGCGACCACCCTTTCCCCCTCCTCGAGAGTGATCAGCCTCACCCCCTGGGTGCTCCTTCCTTGAACAGGGATATCGACAGCTCGCAAACGGATAATCTTCCCTTTGTTGGAGATGACCATCAATTCATCTTCATCCACGACGGTTTTAATACCGATCACATCTCCAGTCTTTTGTGTTCGTTTCACCGTAAAGATACCGGATCCTCCTCTATTCTGAATTCGATATTCAGAGGCCTGGGTCCGCTTTCCGTAACCATTCGCTGTGACCGTCAAGATCTGAGTGTGAGGAGCGACCGCTTCCATTCCCACCACCTCATCTTCTTTTGAAATCTTAATCCCCCTGATCCCACGAGCCGTGCGGCCTATATCTCTGATCTGGGTTTCAGGGAAATGAACGGCCTTCCCCACTTTGGTGCCGATAAAAAGATGCTGTTTTCCATCGGTCAGTTTGGTGGAGATGAGCTCATCCCCCTCATCGAGGTGAATGGCGATGATGCCCCCTGACCGGGGATTACTGTAGGCGTCAAGGGCGGTCTTCTTAATCGTCCCTCTTTTGGTCATAAAGGTGATGAACTTGTCTTTTGAAAAGTCTTTGAGGGAGAGAATAGCGGTCACCTTCTCCTGGGGGTTGAGATGGAGGAGATTGACAATGGCCTTCCCGCGTGTGATGCGACCCGCTTGTGGAAGTTCGTGAACCTTCATCCAATGGATTTTTCCAGCATCCGTGAAGAATAAGATGTAATCATGGGTCGAGGCGATGAAGAGATCTTCTACAAAATCTTCGTCTTTGACATTGATCCCCACCTTCCCTTTCCCGCCGCGATGCTGACTACGGTAGAGGCTGATGGGATTCCTCTTGATATACCCTGTATGGGTGATCGTCACCACCATATCCTCTTCGGCGATGAGGTCTTCGACACGGATTTCTGGGGCGGTCTCAACAATTTCCGTTTTCCTTTCATCTCCAAAGGCATCTCGGATGGAGAGGAGTTCGTCCTTGATTAAATTGAGAATCAATCGATCACTCGCCAGGAGGGCCTTCAACCGATTAATCAACTTGATGGTCTGCTCATACTCTTCCACAATTTTACGTTGTTCAAGGTTGGTGAGCCGTTGGAGCCTCATCTCCAAGATCGCCTGCGCCTGCTCATCCGAAAAGGCGAATTTTTCCATCAAGCGGTCTTTCGCCTCCTTCGGGGTTTTGGAGGCTTTAATCGTAGCGATGATGGCATCGATATGGTCAATCGCCTTTTTCAAGCCTTCCAGGATATGGGCCCTGGCCTCAGCTTTATTTAACTCAAAGCGAGATCTCCGGATGACGACCTCTTGGCGATATTGAACAAAGAAATGAAGCATCTCTTTGAGGGAGAGGAGCTTTGGCTGATTCTGGTGAATAGCCAGGAGAATGATCCCGAAAGAGGTTTGCATCTGGGTATGTTTATAAAGCTGGT
>CAZEKS010000611.1:0-1880 GCA_964512795.1 uncultured Syntrophaceae bacterium | reverse complement strand
CACCGAATTTCTCCATGGTGTAATCCTGTTTTCTCAGGGACCGGTCAGGAAACGGGATACGCGTGATGTCGGGAAGGGGATGGATCTCGTTGTGGACGATTCCTCCATTCTCCCGATAGGAAAGCCCACGGATATCCTTGTACGGGACCCCCGTAACGATCTGTTTGATAATATCTTCGCCTTCACCGCGTACGACCATGTCGATATTCGGACAACGGTCAAACAGATACTTGACTTCCTCCGTTGCTTTGTAGCCTCCGACGACTGTGCAGATCTCAGAAGGCAACTGGGAGACGAAATCACAGATTTCCTCGAACTGAGATTCCCATCGGATGCTTACACAGAGTAGATCGATCTCGTCCCTGATAAACTTGCTGAGTGCCTTGGGGTCCTGGTAGGCCTTCTCATGCCGAAGGTCGAGAAGCATCACCTTACCGACCAGGTCTTTCATGCTCGCGGCGATGTATTCCAGACCGGTCGGAGGGAAAACCCCTCTGAATGCTGTAGAATCCCCAAAATAGGGATTCAAGGCGAGACCGTGTTTATATTTAGGCATTGGGTGAAGCATATCGGAAAATAGTGATAAATTCAAGCAAAACACTGAAAAATATTCTCACTCTTTGTCATCATTCATTGCCGGTAATAGGTCTTTCTCTGATGAAGATTTATAATTTAGCTTGAGTCAATCAGAAGAATAGCCTATATTTGTACATTTGATAGGGTAGCGCACAGGAGGAACACTGTGATGATGGAATTTCACATTTCCCGGAAGGCACGTGACCTCTACCAATTTGATGAATCCCTATTTTCCATCAGTGGAAATGTGATTTTCCCAAACTTTCATGCCGCAAGATTATTTGCCGAGAAAATAAATGAGAAAAAAGATTTGATCAGCTTCCCCGAGCAAGCCATCAAAGCCGGCCATATCAATGCCATGGGGTTGATTGACGAAATCTTCCATTACATCGTCAGCTTGTATCGCGATGAGAAAAATTTGCAGGTAATGCAACAGGCCTTGGATTGGCTCTATGAAAAGTTGGGTAAACAAAAAGTGGACGAGGCCCTACGGACATTTGCGGACGAATTTCCGGCGGTCGCTGTCTATCGGCGTGAATTGGAACTCGATATCTATTTGGAAGGAGAAACAGCGGGATTCCCTCATCGCTTGATCGTATTGGAAGAGATGCTCATGCTCTGGCTGGCCAACGTGAATCCGGTTTTTTCTCCCTTTATTGAGCTGTTCGATGACGTCACACTTGAAAAAGATACGTCCTACATGCAAATCATTGAAGCGCTCCATCCATTTTTTGACAACCAGCCCTTGTTCGGCCCTGATCATCAGAATCTGGTGGACATGCTTCGGAGTCCTGCCCTAACTGTTCCCCATTCGCTCTCAGGGCAACTGGAATACATCCGGGAAAAATGGGGCGCCTTACTGGGTTCCTATCTCTTGCGACTTCTCAGTAGTCTCGACCTGATTAAAGAGGAGGAAATTGCGGAATGGCGGAGGATGGCATCTTGGAGCCGTGCTCCTGCGGAGGTCTATGAATTTCTCGGAATGGAGGAAGAACCGGAACGCTTTAGTTTTGATCTCGACTGGATGCCTAAGTTGGTGCTGATGGCGAAAAACGTTTATGTGTGGCTACATCAACTCTCCAGGAAGTATCGGCGTTCCATCTACCGGCTCGATCAAATTCCAGATGAAGAACTGAACCTTTTAACCCGTTGCGGTTTCACCGGCTTGTGGCTGATCGGCGTGTGGGAGAGAAGCCTTGCCTCAAAAAGAATCAAAGAGCTGCTGGGTGATCTCAATGCCGTGGCTTCGGCTTATTCCCTCTTCGATTACCAAATCGCAAGCGATCTCGGAGGTGAAGAAGCCT
>CAZEKS010000610.1:0-1885 GCA_964512795.1 uncultured Syntrophaceae bacterium | reverse complement strand
ACCAATTGTGATGAGAAGGTTAAGTTTGATGGTAATGATTCTAATCGCTTTGATTCTGATCAATATTAAGGTATCAGAGGCCCAGAGACCCTTTCCATCCAATACGAAGCCAAATTTGAGGACGGATAGCCAGGGGACATGTTGGGAATCCTCTACCTTTGCACTTACTGAGGCACAGAAGAAGGCACTCGAAATCCTTCGCCGTGCTTATATGGCAGAGACAAGCCCGATAAGGACGGGTCTTTTCGCTTTAAGGATTGAGTTGAGGCATTTACTGTCGGACCCGAATGTCCAGTCCCAGATTCTCTTTGAACAGCAGAAGAAAATTTCTACCCTTCAGGCTAAGCTTGAGAAACTCTCCTTGTCTTACCAGGTGAAAGCCAAGTCGATATTTACAAAAGAGCAATTGGAACAACTACCGCAAGGGTGGACATTTGAAATAGGTTTAGGATATGAAATTCCCATGATGGATAAGGGCAGAAGATCTAAGAAAGGGCTTCAATAACAAAGGGAAAAAAATCGGTAATTGCAAGAAAACAAATGTTATCATATATGTAGGTGGAAAAAAATAGGTTCGGGAGATGACTAGCGAACCCAAGAATCCGAGGTAATCTGGGGATAGCGAAACCTTTTTACATTAATCATTAAGAAAGGAGAGATTATGGGACTTGTAGTGGCAGAGAATATTACCAAGATTTACAGTGTCGTGGCGACAAAGGTAAGCAAAGACTACACGGCAGGGGAGATTGCGATCAGGGCATTGAATGAGGTCAGCTTTGAAATCGAGCCCGCCTCTTTTGTCTCCTTCGTTGGTCCTTCCGGAAGCGGCAAGACGACGCTTCTCAATTTGATCGGGTGTCTCGATAAACCCACAGAAGGGAAATTGATGGTGGCAGGCACCGATGTCCTCCACCTTGACCGTAAACAGAGCGCTTCGTTCCGGGGGAATAATCTCGGCTTCATCTTTCAGGATTTCAATCTCATCCCTGTTCTTACGGTATTTGAAAATATCGAGTACCCCCTTCTCATGGTCCAGAACATTCCGGGAGGAGAAAGGAAGAAGAGAATCTTGACCATGCTGGAAGCGGTCGGGATGATTGATCAGAAGGACAAATACCCCGACCAGATCTCCGGTGGGCAGAAACAGAGGGTGGCTATTGCAAGAGCGTTGGTCACCAATCCAAAACTGGTCCTGGCCGATGAGCCAACGGCAAATCTCGATCATAAGACGGCATTTATGGTCCTTGAGTCGATGAAAAAGATGAGGGATGAGTTTCAGACGACATTCATCTTTTCTACCCATGACCAGAAAATCGTGGGCGAAGCGGAGATTATATACAGTTTGGAGGATGGAGAACTGGTTGGAAAACAGGCCAAAGGAGGAAAGAAAAATGGGTAATCTATTTAAAATCGCTTTCAGGAATCTCCTGAGATACAAGAGAAGGACGCTGCTTACAGCCTCTCTTGTGACGATCGGGGTTGTTTTCGTTCTCCTCTTCATTTCGATAAGCGGTTCTTTCAAGAACATGATAATCGGACAGATGACCGATTCGATGCTGGGGCACCTGCAAGTTCACAGGAAGGGGTATTTAGCGGCCATCGATAACCTCCCTCTCAATTTGAACCTGAAGATGCAGGTTTATAAGAAATTGGAAGGGATTCTGAATCAACAACCGGAGATTGAGGCTTATTCTCCAAGGATCAAATTCGGAGGGATGTTCAGCACCTTCGTGGAAACAACCAATATAAGATTAAATGGGGTCTATCCCGACAGGGAACTAAAGACGGTTCCCCTCCTTCCATCGAGGGTTACAAATGGGACAAAAAAGACCCTTGAAAAAGGGGAAATCTGGATTCCTGAGCTCATGGCGAAAAGTATGAAGGT
>CAZEKS010000609.1:0-1920 GCA_964512795.1 uncultured Syntrophaceae bacterium | reverse complement strand
CGATGAAAGAAACAATCGGTGACTTAATCCGCAAAGCAAACGCTGAAATGACGAGCTTAAACACGGCTATGGAGAAAAAAACTCCAAAAGCTTAGTCGAATATTTGCAGTCGACTGTTGTGTGATTTTTGTCTATACCCCCCTTATTTAAAGCGACTATTTAAGGTAGGAAACGTAGAGTGAGGAAAGACCTCTAGTGTTTCTGTGTGATTTATAGTGGTTTCTAATAGAGGATACTGTTCAGTTAAAGGACATGAACTAAAAATGCTTAAAGCTTATATTAGAAACACGCAAAAGAGTGTCTTCGTTTACTAAATAACGACTTGAGACTGAATGACCGAACTCGATGTCCCTTTATGGGGACAACCAGCAAGAAACTACTGTGTGCCAACTTGCCTAAAGATGTTAGTGGAGTTTTTACGTCAAACGTTTGGAGATGCTATTCCTAGATTGTCTATAAGTCAAATCGCTAGAATTGTGAATACTCAATGGGATGGTACAGCTCCTAAAGAGGTAGAAAACATTAACAAATATTTTGAAGCGAAACTGTGTATTGAGTTCAAAGCTGAGTACATGCGTCGTTTCCCAGAGATACAAAAAGAACTGAAAGAAGGAAGACCTGTAATTGCTTGGCTCAATTCGCAGAAACCACCAGACAAGTTGTGGCATGCAGTTGTTGTTCGGGGATTTGATGAAGCAAATTTTGTTGTTTTTAATGACCCTTGGGATTGTAAGAGAAAGACCGAGGAAGTGGGTGTTTTTATTAGCAAATGGGGAACTGAAGCAAAAATGGTAAGACTCTTAATAAGCAAGGAAAAACAGAGTTCTCTAATTGAGTATCAAGAAAAGCATCAAATTGATGGAGAGTTAGCCAATGAGTAATGTAGCCATCGAACAGGCAGTACAAAGGTTTCTATTTGGACATTATGGAGACCTAATAATAGCTGACACTCCAGTATTTGATTCAACTAGACAAGCTTATGTGGCGAATTTAAGGTCAGATTATCCTATAATGATTCAAGATGACAAAACGCAAGAAACGAAACTTCATATTTTGAAAGTTGACCGCTTAGGTTCTGTTTATCTCGACAAAGACCTTAAAATCATGCAAGAAAAAACAACTCCGAGAGAAAGTTGTATCGAAAACTTGAAGTTGTTTTTTAATTTATGGTTAAAGAGAGCAGAAGAGATTATTGTTTCATGTTCGGCAGAAGCGTTAGTTAATGTTTCTAGGTTTAGACATTATTTTGACCCCATAGATGCCCTTCTTGTATCCATTTGTGATTATGGCAGAGTTACAGACAAAGAAATTGGGTCATGTAGAAGCCCTGAACGCTTACAAAAGATACAGCAATATCTGGGTCTTCTTGAGGGATTGGAAATCATACGGAGAAGTGAAGATGGATATGTTGCTGGAAATGCTTTTGCATCAATCAGAGATAAACGTCCAGAATATACAGAAGAAGAATTGAGGAATTTGCTTTTATCTTACATTATCAAAGAGAGGTATCCCACACTTAGAGATGTTTTTAAATTGACAATTCTGGAACCAACAATTCATGTGGATAATTGTGTATATCTTCCAGAAATAGAAGAAGAAAATCCGATTTATAGAACTGTTGAATCCATTGGAAAAGACTACCGGGAGTACTACAATAAGCGCATTTCAACTTTAAGTCTCAGACTCAACTTGCGAAGATTAGAAAATGCTAAAGCTATAGAGCGAGATGGTAAACACTATTTCGGAAATGAGACGCTATTAAAGCAAATGATAAATACAAAAAGGGCATTATCGCCCGTCAGTATGGGGTTATTGGTTAAACCGTAAGAACTCTATTTTTTCCCATCACTTTTTTCAGATTTTTGCTTGATTCGGTTTTCATACTCATGTCCGTTAACTTAACAGTATCGTGAAGCCATA
>CAZEKS010000608.1:0-1928 GCA_964512795.1 uncultured Syntrophaceae bacterium | reverse complement strand
CATTATAGCAGCCTCTAATACAATTGACATTGTAATCTGCCCATTCCCGTGTACCAGTAGTTATTCTTCCTCTGATTTCTTTCCTGATGTAGTCATTTTTTTCCATATTTCCAAGACCTCTCTTAACTTTTGCATCTCGACTTCTGCAAATTCTTCTGGCGATAATGGCTTCAACTTAGAAGGAGCGTCAACCCCCAGATTATCTTTCAAGAATTTCCAGTTTAATATATATCTATTTAATGGAACTTTCCATGCGTTCTCTATTCCAAGCGGCACTAAATATTCCTTAGATTTGAGCCATTCTAACGTTAGCTGTATTTTTCTAATATCAAGCTCATTTTCACTAAAATCTCTGCAATAACAATCACAAACACCACCTTCGTGATTTTTAATAACTTTCCAGAGAAGAAGCCATTCTAACGGTTTTCTTCTTCGACCAAGATTAGTCAAAGTTTCTGGGTGTAACTTGATGAATCTTTCATAAGCATTCTCGTTACTTGGTTTGTAAGGGCGATTCAATGTCTTTGACGTGTACGCACCTTTTGTTCGAGTTATTCCTGCTTCATAATTGGAACAAAGAATTAAATGGAAAAATTGATTTTCCTTCGGATTAAAAGGCATCGGAAGAACATATCTAAACCATTTATACAGTGTGAGCTTGTACATATCCACAAGGATTTTTGCCTTTAAGTCAACTGGCTTGTTTGCGAGAATAAATCTTCGCCAACTTTGATTTCCGAAAAGGGTATCAGCTTCCAGTACACTTGCCTTTTCCTCTTCAGTCCATGAACTTTCTCTCATGTGAGTCGGTAAAGCAGCAAAATCATCTCTACCTAAAAACCAGTCGGAAGTGAAGAGGAATATTATAAACTCCGTACCAGTCTGAAAAAATTTGGGCATTCTTTTTTTAGCAACCCGCTCAATTGCTTCCCACTTAACACTTCTAAGGGGGTCAAAATAATATATTGCGTTGCCTAGTTCAATATTGTCTATTTTTTCCAAAGCTTCATCGAGCGAGTCGTTAAGAAGATAGATGTTTGATGTATTCGCTCTAGGAGAGCCTTCAGATTCATCTATAGAAATGTCTGACCATCGTCGTCTAATTACTTTTCTTAAATGGTCATAGCAGCTAGAGTCCTCTTCAACTAAAATAACTTTAAGATTATCTGTTCTTATTTCATCGTCATTAAGGTGATTAATCTTTAAATTCAAGGCATGTCCTGCTGACCCCAGTACGGTTTCGTGTGTATCCTTTATGTAAACCTCGCCAGAAGCAGCATTTAATTCTATTATTGATGTAGTCTTTTGATATTCTCCACTTTTCCCTCCAGACGTAATTTTCCACCAAAAAGGATAGTAAATTCCGATTACATCACATTTCAATTTTGTGCCGGTGAGACCGCTTAGGGAAATGGCGTCTCCAACAAACTCAAGAGGCGTTTATTTCACCATTTCAAATTATGATAATGTCCTATTATTTCTTATTTGTGCATAGACTATTAGTATTAAATACAGGGAGACACCAAAAAAGGGAGTTTTACGGCGCTCTTTATGTAAGGGGTATAGTTTTTCCCGAGCAGCTAGTTAAAACGACTACTGGACTCTGCTTTTCTAGACTGTTGTAGCTATTTTCTCTGTGCTCAGGATTCTGGTCACAAGTTCCTTTCCCAGATTCTTGGACGCGTCCAAAACCTCTATGCCGATGATGCGCCCATTCTTGTCAAGGTCGAGTACAACGTTTTCAGCAAGCTCCTCGCTAATATCGTATTTGGCTTTTCTCAGCCAGATGTACATGGCATCACTCTTCTCGTCGTACTCAACTCGCACCATCCATGTCACGGTCTCCTCGTCCAATAAACAGTAACCACTGTTATTTACCATTACTCTTCTCGCAAACAGCTTTGAGATACTTATCTCCATACTTCTTC
>CAZEKS010000607.1:0-1935 GCA_964512795.1 uncultured Syntrophaceae bacterium | reverse complement strand
CCCAAAGGTAAGCAATTGGCCTTGAACCATCAGGATCAGGAGGATAAAATTCAGCAAGTTCCTTTCCCGATGCTTCCTTTATTTCTTTCCCCAATCGCCTCAATTCATCCGCCAACTCAAGACCATAGCGTGGAATATCTTCTAACATCACCTTAAGAATCAGACAGGCAACCGGATTTAAGTCACTTGCGAAAGCTTCACATCCGAGACGTAAAGCTTCCAAAGGAATCGATCCGCCCCCTGCAAAGGGATCAACGACCAATGGTGTTTCTTCAGGGTGAGCAGCTTTCACCAGCCCACGACCAACTTCAAGATAGGTTTGATTTGTTGAAAGGTCCCAATTGGCAAAGTCGCCGATAAACTTGAGGAATGCTTTTCGAAGATCTTCATTTTTAGGCCCAATTGTTCCTTGAACCTTTGGCAGAAGTTCTCTTACTTTGCTCTTGAAGTCCTCCGGGCAGTGAGGATCACAAGGGTCAGGAAGTAATAACCCCAAGAGCATAGCCCTGCAAGCTGCAAGTGGACGCCTCGCCCACCAGAGATGCAATGTAGAAGGATGCCCATGCCGGATGGATTTCTCCCGTGCCGAATGCTTCGACACCACTGCAATCGGAAAATCCACCTCCGCAAGACGTTTACATTCTTTGGGGATCATTATAAATCTGTTTCCCTTTCAACATGATTTTCAACCTTGCGAAAAACACTCAAAAAATCTCCTCTTTCATTAAGATGTATAAGTACCGGATCCCTACAAGAGGATGCTCGCCCAAAGACCACGGCATGCCGATCCTCCAATGTTGAAAGAATACCTGCATAATCCTCCCCAATATAATTCTTCAAGAATTCCATTCCTGTTGCGTCAAAGACCCGCAGTGCAAAAACTGTATTACATTGATTTAAAATAGTTTTTGTTACGTTTGCTGTCCTCTGGGTGATGACAACGCAGCCTAAACCATATTTCCGTCCTTGCAAAATGGCTTTCGCTGTACCGTTCGTGGCAGTCTTATCGCCCTCACTGACTACAGCCATCCATTCTGGTATCAAGGAGTGGGCTTCTTCAAAAACTATGCAACACCTGGCTTTCTCTGACATTCCTTGCTCCTGTAGTACTTCTAATACCGCCTCAGTTAACAACCTTGTAATTTCGGTAGGAGTAAGAGTGGCCATTGAAGCACGTCCTTGATAGGGTTTGCTGTCTTGCCTCCATACTTCAAATTGGACTGGATTAAATATTTTCAGCATTTTTTCTTTGTTGCCTGGATCAAGAAATATACGGAATTTCTCCCTTATCATGTTTTCAAATTGCTTGATGCTTCCACCCTCTTCCACATTCTGTTGTACGTTGTTCTTTCCAATTGTTCCAATACTGTTGAGCTCTTCGACGTCCGATTTTTCCTCCTCAACTTTGTAATACGGCTCCAACTCATTTGCATATTGATTTGTGAGATCAAGACAAATAACCTTAATTCCAGCATTAATCATTCTCTCGACCAACTCAAGCGCCAAAAAAGACTTACCAATTCCAAGAATCCCCAAGATTGCAGTGTTATGAGTGATTAGGGAGTCTACATGAACAGATACAGGATAGTTTGTCCCTGGAAAGTGTCCAATGGCATCCTTGTTCGCGGTTGCTTGACAAAAATCCACAAGAAAGACCGGGGCATTGGGGCGAGGAATCCATTTTACGACCTCGAATACCCCAAGCCCTGTATTCCAAAATCCTATTTTCTTGGCATCAGCACGAACATAACCCCTTGTATTCTTTTGCTGGATAATTTCTTCTTTGGTTAAACCATTAATAATCTGATAAAGGACCATCTTAGATCCTATTTGAACCTCAGCCAATTGTCCTTCACGTAAATCGAGGTCAGTCCTCACAAGCTCGATCCGCATTCGGGTCACATCTGTTTCTGGAGCAACAAGTCCTACCAAGTT
>CAZEKS010000606.1:0-1938 GCA_964512795.1 uncultured Syntrophaceae bacterium | reverse complement strand
CTTGGCGAGGCATGAGACCCTTCTACCACAATTCAGTGCCTTTGTAAAGTGTAAAGTTTCAACAACGTCCCCATCGCCATCCGGGAGCCGGATTTATCGGCGATCCGGTGCACCGACTTGTTCGCCGAAGGCGATTTCACTTTTTTCGAAAATGTCGCTCAAACAATTCCTTAGCCTTGAGAAAGCCTTCCTCAGTCATCCCAACCGATTTTGTCTTGCCTATAGGATTGGATATATATCCTTTTTCGTGAAGCCTATTCATGGTGTCCCAGTCAAATCCTTTCCATGCCCTTGCACCAAAACCCTCATGTCTTTCATGGGTCACCAAATAGAGAAGTGCCAGCGTGTATTCATCTATTTTGTCTTCATCGTGTTTCATTTATTCTCCGGCGAACATGAAGCTGAGGGGCAGCAAGAGGGAGAAGGGCCTTCGCAAAAGGAACGTTTGATGAAAGAGTTGGCTACTGCAAAACCCCGGTTCCCTTGCTGTCCATTCAAGTGACTGGTTATATGACTTTTCCGCTCACTTGACAGTACGATATTTGTACGTTTTCCATGGCTTCTTTTTAGTTAATTTTTTTAAATGGTTACAAGTGCGGTTGTTTGTGATTACGGCTAGGCGAAGAATGAATTTTCTAGCATCCTCGACGTCTTTTTTGTAGACATATCCTGAATGCTTAACCTTATGGGCAATAGATCCCCTCGTGGAGATGATGTCGTTCAGCTTCTTTGTGGCCTGTTCAGGGGTAATCCCACGCCACCGCCAGTTTCTCGATATTCCAGTAATTCCAAGCAAGTGTTCGTAAAGTCTATCTATATTTTCAGCTCGGGGTGTATTGAATCCATTTATGCTCTTTGAAAGTGTCCTATCTCTGTGATCAATAAGAACTTTTTTCCAGCCGTCACCAGCCAACTGCCAGACTTCACGTCCGTCTTGCGCCTTGCGGAGAGGCTCTGATGCCAATGATAGTACCTTGGCTGGGAATACACTATGGTTTGTAGCATTATTAAGTAGGAATTCAAAAGCCGATCCCGCTACTTCTTCCACAAAAGCCTCCCAACAGGCAACGAGCAGCACTAAAGCCCCCTTATTTAGAACCTCAACTTCATATTTTCTTCCGCGCGTGCCTCCTGCGATCTTAACGTGGAAGTCCAAGAGTCGATCAACATCCTTTAGATTTTCCTTAAAAGAAAGAAAATGCCAAGGCACTACAATGGGTGGCACTTTTGCCTCCTTATTTTTGCCGTATAACGTTGCTAATCAGCCGCGCGGTTTTTTGCGTCGGCTGAATTAGCCTTGTTGGGCGATTTCAACTCACTCCTAAATAGTCTTTCGAACTCCTCGTAATATTTCTTCATTATAACAAGGTTCCAATTCGCGAAACCCTTTAAGAGTTTCAGTTGCTCGAAATTGTCTGGTGATAACTCCAGTTGCTTCGCGCGAAAGGTAAGTATATCATGGTAACTTTGATGAGAGTCTAAAAACTTCAGGACTGCATCCAATTGTCCATCCGTCAAAGCCGAACAGAGCTTCTCTTCGTTCCATTCAAGTTTAAGTCCCAAGATATGAAACGTTAGGTTAAGCAGTCCCGCAATATCATCCCGAAACCCCTCTGGCAATTCGACAGACTTTGATTCTGACTCAAAATGTGCCTTGTATTTCTCAACAGTTTCACTCGTTCGTTTAGCAAGTATAACTGCAAGGGAAAGTAGATATTTAGTCTTGACACACAAGCTCCGGATGGTGACCTTGTTTTGCCGTCGTCTGAGGAGGAATCTATCAAAAGCTGAATACACCGTATAGATCGATATTGCAATTCCGAGGATTAGGGCAGAGTTTTCTAACGCAGTCTTCCACATGTGCTATCCCTCGTAGAACGCCCAACGAGCCTGTAGAAAAAGTCACTTTTTTAAAAACCGCTTCTTCTGCTGGATCAA
>CAZEKS010000605.1:0-1941 GCA_964512795.1 uncultured Syntrophaceae bacterium | reverse complement strand
ACGGTGGGCTTGAGGACCGCGAGGTCAGCCTCATTCAGCAGGTCGATGAGGACCAGGCGGAAAGGCCGATCACGCGGGACGAGATCGTCGAAGTGCAGCAAGCGAGCACGCGAGACGGGCTTCTAGCGGAGCTTTCCGCCGCTTCTCCCGTGCTCGACCGCGAGACCAAGGAGGAGATCATCCGGGGCGCCTATCTTACGCTCCTTGCCGACGATCGCATCGCCGCCGAGGAGCGCAAGAGGCTGAAGGACATCGCCATTGCGCTGCGCGTACCTGAGATTCACTTCGGCGCAATCCTGGAAGCCCTCGCGCTGTGGCTCGAGGAGCAGAAGGCGAAGTGAGGCTGGGTCGCGTCTTGCCGAAAGCGAAGCCATGATCGTTTCGCACGAGCATAAGTTCATCTTCCTCAAGACCAAGAAGACGGCGGGCACGAGCATCGAGCTTGCGCTGACCAAGCTTTGCGGGCCTGACGACGTCATCACGCCTCTGACCGAGATCGACGAGGCGAAACGCGAAGGTGGCAGGTGCGCGCAGAATTGGCGGCTGCATGGCTGGTGGGGATCGAAGCGGCCGCTGTTCAAGCGCCGCTGGTTCAAATTCACCGCAGCAGATTACGGTTTCTACAATCACATGCCGGCGGCGGAGGCCCGCGCACTCATCGACGACAGAGTGTGGCGGAGCTATTTCAAATTCGCCTTCGACCGCAACCCTTGGGACCGGCAGGTCTCCTTCTATCATCACCGCTACCGCAACGAGAAAGCGCCGCCATCCTTCGCAAGCTTCATGCATGAGGACGCCCGCGCCCGCATCGACAATTACGACATCTATTCCATCGACGGCGACGTCGCGGTCGACTTCGTCGGGCGCTATGAGAGTCTGGCGGACGATCTCAAGCTTGCGCTCGGTCACGTCGGCCTCAGCCTCGAGGCGGAGCTGCCACGCGCCAAGACCACGTTCCGCTGCAGCGCCCTGCCCTATCGCGATTATTATGACGATGAGACGCGGGGAATCGTGGCGCGCTGGTATGCGCGCGAGATCGAGCTGCTCGATTATGAGTTCTGAGCCTCAGGTATCCGCCGCATGATCATTTCGCACGAGCATAAATTCATCTTCTTGAAGACCAAGAAGACCGCAGGCACCGCCATCGAAGCGGCGCTGTCGGAGCTGTGCGGGCCGAGTTGCGTGATCACGCCCTATCGCGAGGAGAGCGAGGGCGACAGGAAGGGCCTTGCGCCACAGAACTACCGCATCGAGCATCCGCTGAAGCCGAAGCGGCCACTGTGGCGGCGCCTGCTCGGGCGTCCCGAGCGCTATTATCACCCGAGCGTCGGCTATTACGAGCACATGCCGGCGCATCTCGTGCGCGCCTATGCCGGCGAGGACATCTGGCGGCGCTATTTCAAATTCGCCTTCGAGCGCAATCCGTGGGACCGGCAGATCTCCTGGTACTTCTACAAGACCAAGACCAAAGGCGAGCGCCCGAGCTTCGAGCGCTTCATGGCGAGCCGCAGGCGGGCCTTCGTGAACAACCACGAGCTCTATTTGCAGGACGGCGCGCTCGCGCTCGATTTCCTCGGCCGCTACGAGACCCTCGACGCCGATCTCAACAAGGCTCTCGAGATGATCGGCGTCGGCCGCAAGCTCGTCGTGCCGCAATCGAACGTCACGCCCAACAAGGCCGAGCGCAAGGATTACCGCAGCTACTACACGCCAGCGACCGAGGCGCTGGTGGCGGAGTGGTATGCGCCGGAGATCGAGCTGCTCGGTTACGCGTTCTGACGGGAGGCGGAATCGCTCCGCCAAAGCACAGGCGTCACACCGGCGAAAGCCGGTATCCAGTCCATTTTCGCGCGTCCCGCGCGAGCTGGATTCCGACTTTCGTCGGAATGACCAGAGCTCAACAGGCTAGGGAGCAACCTTACGGCCGGCCATGTGCTTGAG
>CAZEKS010000604.1:0-1948 GCA_964512795.1 uncultured Syntrophaceae bacterium | reverse complement strand
TCGCTCTTCATCAAAAAATGACAATTGATGAAATCTCGAGACTAGATTTTGCCTACGCACCTCCTTTTTCTGCTCCCCTTGATCCCATTTTAATTGCAGCCGAGCAGGCAGCCAAAAAAGTGCAGAGATTGTGATGGGTTTCTTTCTCTTCACTCGAAGAAACATGTGACCTGACCTCAGAGCGGTTTGCTGTATTTTTCAAGGGAAAAACTGAATGGGAATGGATACCTCCATTTTGGAGAATTCTCGGATTCAATTGGACAAAATCGCCACTAAGAATGGATTGCTTAACGCCTCGGTATCCGTCTTGGTTAAAACCCTGACTCCTGAAGAGGCGATTGGGGTGCCAGGGAGGAGGGACTTTCCAATTATTCTGGGAAGGGAAAGGGTCGTCGAGGCGGAAGTTCTGGGAGCTAAGGCTCATGCCTTTACCGATTCTCCCGGAGAATTTGTGGGCAATTTAGAAGAAGTGATCACTCTTCCCCTTACATCAAATAGAGACCGAAGTATCTATGTGGCGACGCTGAATGCGACCCTCAAGTATCTCAATCTCATTGAGAATACGATCCACTGTAAAGATGAAGATCCCGAGAAATGCGGAAAGGAAATAGCTTCTCAACTTCTGAAACGATGGGGAAAGGCGAAGGTCGGTTTCATCGGTTTGAATCCAGCCATTGCCGAGAACCTGATCGAAACTTTCGGCATTGAAAATGTTAGGATTACCGACCTCAATAAACAAAATGTGAATTCTTTCAAATATGGAGTAAAGGTGTGGGATGGCAACGAAATGACAGAAGAATTAATCAAACAATCCGATGTTATCCTGATCACAGGGACGACCTTTGTCAACGGAACTTTCGATAGCATCATGCTTTGCGTAAAGAATTATAGAAAAGATTACCTGGTCTACGGGGTCACGGGAGCGGGGATATGCAATCTGACGGGATTAAATAGGATATGTCCATATAGTAGAAACCAGTAGGCTCCAGGTTGGACCTTTTTGAAAAATTGGGGACAGTTCAGAGCAATGAGGTAATGAAAAAGCGAACGATTGAACACAAAGCCTCCAATACAGCTGGGTACACCTGCTTCTCACGGGCCTGTGCGAGTAGGGAAAAAGACGCCAGTTTTCACGGACCAGATAACTTGGCCGAGATTTTTCTGCCCTTGGGAGCAAGGGTTATCCTCGGTGTTCCTCTCTTTAGATGGCTCTTTATGAGGAAGATAGCTCCCCTTGGAATATACGAGTATGTGCTGGCAAGGACGAAGTTGCTTGATGAGGTTTTCATTCATGCGCTAAGGAATCGATTCGCACAGATCGTGTTGCTCGGGGCTGGTTTTGACACGAGAGCTTTGCGCTTTAAGAACGAAAATTTAGGATCGAAGATATTTGAACTTGACATTTACACCACACAGCAGCCTAAAGTTGAAATCCTGAATCGAAAACAGATCGAGCTGCCCAAAGAACTTCTCTTTGTGCCTATTGATTTCAATAAGGACAGTATGACCGATGTACTTGGCAAGGCTGGCTACGGGACGAACGAAAAGAGCCTTTTCATATTAGAAGGCGTAACCATGTATTTGACTTCGGATGCAGTGAACAGGACGCTTGATTTTATCCGCTGCAGCGCAATGGAAGAAAGTATCCTTGCCTTCGATTATGTCTATGCCTCAGTACTTAGACGGGAAAACAAGTTCTATGGCGAAAGGGAGATCCACGAGACTGTGTCAAGGGCTGGGGAAGGCTGGACGTTCGGTATAGAAGAAGGAACCATAGGGGATTTTCTGACACAACGTGGTTTCAAGCTAATGACACATTACACGCCTTCTGATCTTGAAAAGGCGTACCTCGTAGCGGATGATGGGACGCGTTTCGGACGAATAAACGGCACCCATTGTATTGTGACCGCATCGGTTTGTTAAAGCTTCGCCAACTCAAAGAATGCCT
>CAZEKS010000603.1:0-1954 GCA_964512795.1 uncultured Syntrophaceae bacterium | reverse complement strand
CCGGCATGCGGTGGGACAACTCGAACGCCGAAGCGATGATGGCCTTGGCCTGCCTCTCCCACAGCGGCCTGTGGAGCACCTACTGGAAAGCCGAACGAGAAGCCGCCTGAGCCTGCCAGGATTTCTCCTCGCACACATAGGTAATCGCGTGTCAATTTATAGTTGAATTGCTGTGTCTATAGGTGATATAATTATGAGTTTTAATGGAAATCGTGGTTTCTATGATAGATTCCTACCTGCGTTCGAGCGTGTCTTCTGTGCAGGTAGACCGGATGTCAAGACTACGGGTGTAATCTGAATTACAGATGACAGCGAACTGACCAATGAATTGGCGCCCCCGAAATTCGGTTCATCGAAGATTTGTGCTGCAGCTGTAAAAGGTTTGTGTACATGGGTACAAAGGGACGAAGAAGGAAAAACATCACGTCGCGTACGAAATCGGGTTCAGATCGCAACAAGTCACAGCAACATTCACAAATTAAAAAAATCCTTGGTTCCTTTTTTTTGAGTGTCGGAAGAAAACACAGGCATGAAAAGAAAGTAGAACGTGCCCCGCTGACGGGTAGGCGCCTGTGGATGTTCCGGGGGCTCGCCGTTACTGTCATTCCGGTTCTTTTTCTTTTATTTTTTGAGCTTTCACTGCGTATCATGGGGTATGGTTTCAATCCGGATATGACGGTGAAACGCACGGTAAAGGATGTCCCTTCATATCTGAGCAATATCCAGTTTGCGTGGAGGTTCTTTCCGCCTGCCATCGCGAGGACATCGAATCCATTTATTTTCCCGCAGGTCAAGTCGAGTCATACCTATCGAATATTTGTCCTGGGTTCTTCCGCGGCCGCCGGTATACCGGACGGAGCCTTTTCTTTCGGTCGAATCCTCCAGGTGATGCTCACACGGATGTACCCCCAGGCGAATTTCGAAGTGATCACAACGGCGATGCCGGCCATCAATTCCCATGTGGTCCTGACAATCGCCGAGGATTGTACGAAATACGACAGTGACTTGTTTATTGTCTATTCAGGCAACAACGAGGTGGTAGGACCTTACGGGGCGGGTACGGTTTTTTCTCCACTTAGCGCGAATCGTTCTTTAATACGTCTGGAAATAGCCATCAAAGCTATGAAACTCGGCCAGCTTATGTCGAATGTATTGGGATCGGTCTCGGGCGGCGGGGCCCCCCAGGTCTGGCGCGGTATGCAGATGTTTCTGGATAAACAGGTAAGGGCCGGTGACGAAAGCCTGCAGGTTGTTTACAGGCATTTTCACGATAACCTCCGGGACATTCGTGATATGGCCCGCAGGAACGGGATAAACATCATCTTCAGCACCGTAGCCTGCAATCTCAAGGATAATCCGCCGTTTGCATCCTTGCATCGACCGGATATCACGGATGCCCGGAGGGAACGTTTCGACGAGCTTTATCAGAAGGGCGTCAGTTGCGAAGAAGGGGCTGATTATGCGCAGGCGCTGCAATGGTATGCGAAAGCGGCAGAGATTGACGATCGTTTTGCCGATTTACAGTTTCGCATGGGCCGATGCAGTTGGCAGATGGGCGATTATAACCAGGCCCGGAATATGTATATCATGGCCCGTGAGCTGGATACGCTTCGTTTTCGGGCGGACCGGCAAATCAATCAGACCATTCGCAATATCGCCTCAGACAGGGCAAACGAGGGTGTCTATCTGGTAGATGCACTCGAGATTTTCCAAAACAACAGTCCCCATGAAACGCCAGGCCATGAGTTGTTTTATGAACATGTCCACATGAATTTCACAGGTAATTACCTTCTGGCCAGTGAGATTTGCCGGCAGGTTGAGAAGATACTCCCCGAACGGATTAAACGATTCAGAATACATACACGCACGCTGCCCACCGAGGCCGAATGTGCCCGATACCTGGCATATAATCCGTGGGACAGACATGATATTGCGGAGAAGGTCCTCAATGATT
>CAZEKS010000602.1:0-1961 GCA_964512795.1 uncultured Syntrophaceae bacterium | reverse complement strand
TACACTCCTTGAAACCATTGTATGCCCCTATTACCGCAGTTGCTTCGACCTCTCGTTAAAACAAAAATATGATTTTCTCTCTGGCATGGTCATTCCTCACGGCTGTGATAGCATGGTGCGAAGCTATAGCGCCTGGAGTTATTCTCTGCCTTATTCTTATTTTCACTTTATCAACATTCCTACTGTTTGTGGCGAATCTTCCTTTGAATTCTTTGATGCGGAGTTAAACACCTTCAGGAAAAGTCTGGTGGAGTTTGCTGGAAAAGCGGTCACCGATGAGGATCTGGCAAAGGCCATTCGAATCTATAATGAAAACAGAGACAAGGTAAGAGTTCTTTATGAATTCAGAAAGGCAAATCCACCCCTCATCTCCGGAACAGAATTGACCATGGCGCTGACTGTCGGGTCAAGCTTGCCCGTTGGCGAAGCCAATACCTTGTTTGATCAGGTTTCAGCGGAAATTGGCAGAAGAAAGAAATCCCCGCTCCAGGGGGGTCCTCGTATATTCATTGATGGCGCGTGTCTTGATAACATTGAACTCATCAAGCTTGTGGAAGAACTCGGTGGCAACGTAGTAGCCGATACCATTTGCAACGGAGCGAGAGATTATTTTCCGCGGACGGATGTAGGAGGAGATCCTATGGATGCACTGGCCCATCGGTATCTCGATAAAATCAATTGCCCCAAGACCTACAGAGAAAATAAGACGGGTACCTTTGAAGGAGATATAGCGTCTCGATTCGGTGATATTGGAGCCTATGCCAGGGAATTCAAAGTGGATGGTGCCATTCTTTATGTCTACAAGTACTGCGATCCCTTTGGCTTTGAGGTCCCCGCAAGAAAAGCCTACTACAAGTCTATTAATGTTCCACTTCTTCATCTGGAGGACGTCTATTCTGCAGGGACGATTGGTCAACTCAGAACCAGGATCCAGGCTTTTCTGGAGATGATCGGCTAATTTGGATTCCTAAACAATCGATCATGGTAGTAACGTCACCCACGCCTGCGTGCCGAAACACACTTCGGCGTGCAGGCACGAGCGATGAAAATAATCTATAGGTTAAAGTTACGAAGCCCGTTTGGTACAATGAACAAAAAAGATAATACACTGTTCGTCGTTTATCGTTTGACGTTCATCGTCGTAACGAAACGGGCATCTTTACCGTTACCCTTTGACCAACGACTTTAATTTTCTAACCAAGGGAGGCTTAGAGTATGGCTGAAGAACAGAAAGAGGCAAAACCGAAAAAGAGGATGACAGCAACCCAGGCGGCTGCTTCCATCGGCCCCATGGTCAAGGAATTTATTACCGGTTCTCTCCGGGCACGTGCAGAGGGAAAGCAGAAATTAGCCTATACCTTTATCGTCTGCCATCATGAAGAGATCTTCCGGGCACTGGATGTGATCCCTTTGTGGACAGAGAATTTTGCAGGTATCTGCGGGGCAAAGAGAGACGCGGAAAGATTCCTTCAGAGAGCGGAGTCTTTGGGCCTTTCTCGTTCCCTGTGTACCTATGCCCTCTGCGGGATCGGTTTTGACCAATGGAGAGAAGAATTGGGTGAAATGCCTCCGGGTTCTCCATGGGGCGGGCAAGCAAGGCCTGACTTCATGATATCCACCGGACAAATTATCTGTGACCCAAGATCCAAGTGGTACCAAGCCTCTCAGCAATATATGCCCGATGTTCCGATCTACAATATAGACCTTCCCTATCCCCTGTTTCAGAGGGACCGAGATCACCGGGATGTTTGGAATTACTACCACAAATATATCGTCACGCAATTGCGCGGACTGGTGGTCTTCCTCGAGGAGCAGACCGGAAAGAGGATGAATTACGATCGGCTGCGAGAGTTGGTTGATTTAACCGATCGAACCTGGAACTTGATCGAGGGGACCTATAGCCTCCGAAAGGCTGTCCCTTGCCCGATGGGGACCGGCGATGCGATGAATACCATGGTGCC
>CAZEKS010000601.1:0-1963 GCA_964512795.1 uncultured Syntrophaceae bacterium | reverse complement strand
GTCAAGCCCGGAATGACAAATAAAGGAAAGAGATTTCTGAATCACTACACTAGGAAAGTTTGGTGCATGATAAGATCACCACAACCCGATGATAATTTACAGTTTACGTACACGCCTGCGTGCTGAAACGTCTTGCCCAAAGCGTTCTCATCCGCCAAAGGACCTTTCCTGGGGGGAAGTAGGTGAAGATGGACACTACGGCGTGCAAGCACGGTCACGTTTTTATTACGATGATGGAGGACTAAGATGACCAATTACCGCCGTTTTTCATTTGGATATGGTTTGACACCCGTCATTAAGAATTTGATGATCATCATGGGAATTGTTTTCCTCCTTCAAAAAATAGTAGAAACCAGCCTACCCGAAATCTACTATTCCTTTGTTTACTACTTTGCCCTCGTTCCTGCTCTCATTTGGTATAAATATTTCCTGTGGCAATTGGTCACCTATATCTTTCTTCATGGAGGATTCTTCCATCTCCTCTTCAATCTTTTCGCTCTCTGGATGTTTGGAGGAGAGTTAGAAAACTATTTTGGATCGAAGAAGTTCCTACGATATTTTCTATTCTGTGGAATCGGTGCGGGTCTCTGTACACTTCTTTTCACTCCCTATGGGTATCAACGCATCCCCGTGATTGGAGCTTCCGGAGCCATCTATGGAATACTTCTCGCTTTTGGCTGGCTCTTTCCCAATCGGCTCATCTATATCTACTTTCTATTTCCCATTCCCGCCAAATACTTTGTTATCATTTTCGGCCTCATTGAATTCTTTTCTTCGATAGAGGGAGCAGGCGGGGGCGTCTCTCACCTTACCCATTTAGGGGGTCTTGTTTTCGGACTTTTCTATATGGCTTATCCGACGATCCGGCAAAAAATCCGCCGTGAATATTATAAACGGAAGTGGTCTCAAAAAGGCCCCGGCGGTAAGGACTATTATCATTAATCAATTACCATTTTCCCCCTCTCCCCATCCCTCTCCCCCTGCCTACCGGCAGGCAGGCAATGGGGAGAGGGGAAGGGTGAGGGGATGATTTTCATTGGAACGAGCGGCTATAACTATCCTCATTGGTGGAATGGGATCTTCTATCCCTCTGACCTTCCTCAGAAAAAGTGGCTTGAATTCTACACCGGATTTTTTGATACGGTAGAGTTGAATGTATCCTTTTACCGCCTCCCCAAGAAAGAGGCTTTTGAAGGCTGGTATAAGCGGACACCGAAGCGGTTTGTCTTCGCTGTCAAGGGGAGCCGGTTCATCACCCACATCAAGCGATTAAAGGATTGCAGAGAACCCCTTTCTCTTCTTTTTGAACATGCTTCCCCATCGAAAGAGAAATTGGGCGTGGTGCTCTGGCAACTTCCCCCGCGATTCAAATTCCAGAAGGAGAGACTGGAGGAATTCTGTGTCCTCCTTTCAACCCTCCCCCGGTCTAAACGCCATCGTCATGCCTTTGAGTTTAGAGATGAATCCTGGTTCTGCAATGAGGCTTTTCGGATATTGGAAGAATTTGGTTTTGCCTTTTGCATCGCCCACGGTTCAGACCTTCCTTTTATAGAAAAAATAACCTCCGACTTTATCTATCTTCGTCTTCACGGGGGTGAAGTGCTCTACGGCTCTAATTATTCGGATAAGGAATTAAAGCAATGGGCGGAAAAAATCCAAAATTGGAGGAAAAAGGTTAAGACCGTATTCGTCTATTTCAACAATGATGCTTACGGCTTCGCTGTCAAAAACGCCCTGTCCCTGAAAAAATGGGTATCCCAAGATTGAACCATCCCCTGTAATCCCTCAATTATCCGTGGCGGTGATTCGGCAGGGGTGCTGGAGAAGCTTTATAGCGGAAACCCCTCAGCGTAATCTACTTGGGCTGGAAGTCCCTGAAGGGCCCCTTTTCTCGCAATGGCGATGATTCCCCATAAAATCTTAACGATCCGCCCGTGGTCGGGTCTTATCGACTTGATAAAGC
>CAZEKS010000600.1:0-1966 GCA_964512795.1 uncultured Syntrophaceae bacterium | reverse complement strand
TCAAAGCATACGAAATTTCAAGCAACCTCAAAACAACCTGAGAGCCAAAATACTAAGGGAATATCCCTTTGTATTAAAAAAATTATTCTATTATAGATACCATATTTCGTCAATGATAGTGGCAGAAAAGATAGATTACATCCCAAGACTAATTGTTTTTGAATCACTATTGAAAATATTTTTCAAAAAGTGAAAGACCCTTTCAGGTAAATTCGGAGACCATGTTTGGCTCAAGCCTCTCAATATGTTGTAATTACATAAATTATTCCACGGCAGGATAATCCCCACAGGTGCCGGCAATACCGAACAACAGGTGAATATCCTTAAGAACCTAAAGGTCAGGGCATTTTGCGGAACTCCAAGCTTTCTTCTCAACATCGCTGAAAAGGCGGAGGAGATGGGCTTAGATCTGAAAAAAGACTTCCACCTCCGGGTCGGCTTTGTGGCTGCAGAGATGGTGCCAGAATCCCTCAGACCTGAATTGGGAGAAAGATTTGGAATGATTATCCGACAAGGTTATGGAACCGCTGATATTCGATGCTTGGGTTACGAATGTGTGGAGAAGAATGGGATGCATGTCCCGGATGACAAGATCGTGGAGATCGTTGACCCTGAGGCGGGCAACCAGTTGGACCCTGGAAAAACGGGGGAGATTGTTGCCACTTCATTCAATAAAGTCTACCCTTTAATTCGATTTGGAACAGGAGACCTCTCCATCCTCAGCGAGGCCCCCTGTCCTTGCGGCAGAACCTCTCCGAGATTAGTAAAGATTCTGGGGAGGGTGGATCAAGCGACCAAGGTCAGGGGACTTTTCGTCCATCCCGGTCAAGTCGATGAAGTGGCTGCAAGGTTTCCACAGATCGCAAGGTATCAGGTACGGATTACAAGAAGGGAGCACAAGGACGAAATGACCTTCTTGATTGAACTTAGGGGAGAAAATGATCAATCTGATAAGCTAAAAGAAGGGATCGAAAGATCTGTCCGGGATGTGATGAAAGTAAGGGGCGAAGTCAAATTCGTATCGAAAGGGACGATTCCAGACGGAGTCAAGAAGATTGAAGACCAACGTACCTGGGAATGAATTTCGAATGCTACAAAATACCAGTCTCTGGTTCAATGGTTAGGGTAAAGATGCCGGCTTCGTTGCCAGGTTATGTCATTGATCTCTAAGTTTTCAGCCTTAAGCTTCTCACACCAACTCTCAATAATCTTTTGACGGCTTTTTGTTAAATGTGCTAAGATGAGGCCCAAAAAGGGAAAGGAGGAAAATTTATGAAAATTCATTACAAGGGATTTATGAGGGAAAGAATCCAAAGAAACCCTGTGACGATAAGCTCCGATGCATCCTTTTTTGAAGCCCGAAACCTTATCCATGAAAGGGGTATTCGACATCTACCAGTAGTAGATAAGAGCGGTAAACTGGTAGGAATTGTTACAGACGGAGATATTCGGGAAGCCGCCCCCTCTGATGCGACCCTGCTCAGCGTCCAGGAACTCAACTACCTGTTAGGAAAGCTGAAGGTTTCGGCCTTTATGACGCCAAAGGATAAGTTGATCACCATTACTCCTGACGCATTGATTGAAGAAGCAGTCCAATTGATGCATGACCACAAGATCGGGTCTCTTCCCGTTGTGGAGGGCAAAAAGCTGTATGGAATTTTTACAGAAACAGATGCCTTAGACCATCTTATTGATATATTTGGTCTCAAGCAGAAAGGGACTCGCTTGACCCTTGCCCTGGAAGATAAGCCTGGTACAATGCTCGGGATACTTGAGGTGTTTAAAAAACATAATATAAACATCATCAGCATTGTCACTCCTTCTTTTATGGTGGAAGGGAAAAGGATCTCTGCCATTCGAATTAAAACAGAAGATTACAAGGATATTGTTAAGGATTTAGAGAAAGCAGGGTATGACGTCTTATCGATAGGGAAATGGCCATCCATATAGAAAATAGGAATGATGG
>CAZEKS010000599.1:0-1969 GCA_964512795.1 uncultured Syntrophaceae bacterium | reverse complement strand
TGGTTCTCAATATTCTGAGGAGCAATATTTTTTCCACCCGCAGTAATGATCAAATCTTTCTTCCGGTCGGTGATCTTTAAAAACCCATCCTCATCCAGCTCTCCCACATCTCCTGAGTGAAGCCAACCGTCTTTAAGCGTCTCTGCAGTAGCCTCAGGGTTTTTAAAATAACCTTTGAAAATGCCCGGACCCTTGACCAGTATCTCCCCATCGGGAGCAATCTTCACCTCCAGACCTGGCAGGGGTTGTCCAACCTTCCCAATCTTAAGACGGCCCTTGCGACTGACGGTGGTGACGCCTGTGCTCTCAGTCTGTCCATAGCCTTCAATCATAGGAAGACCGATGGCATTGAAGAACTTCAAAACATCCGGTGAGATAGGTGCTGCTCCAGAAATAGCAAGTTTCACTCGATCAAAACCCAGTCTCTCCTTGAGTTTTCGGAAAACAATTAGATAGGCCGCCAGGTAGGCCAATTTCAAGTACAGAGGAATGGGTTTAAAGTTGAGTTTTAAGCCCGCATATTTCATCCCGATTCCCATACTCGCCTTGAACACCATCCGTTTAAACCAGGTGGCATCTGACATTCGAATCATAATCCCAGAGGCATATTTTTCCCAGATCCGGGGAACCCCATAGGTAATGGTTGGTGAAACCTCTTTCATGTTATCCATTATTGTATCCGTATTCTCGATGAAATTGACCACTGTGCCGTACCGGATGTTGATCATCACTGTAAAGATTTGTTCAAAAACATGACAGAGAGGGAGAAAAGAAAGAGTTTCGTCTTTATCATACATTGGAATGGCGGCAACCACAGCCTCGCTCATAAAAAGGAGATTTTGATGAGTGAGCATCGCCCCTTTTGGAGGACCGGTTGTACCCGAAGTATAGATGAGAACAGCCAGGTCATCCGATTTGACTTCACTCCAGCACTGATCGTAAAGACCGGGGTTTTTTGCATCAAATTCTTTTCCCAATCTCAACAGATCATCGAAGCTCATCAACATAGGATCTTTGAAACGTTTCAATCCCTCCATATCCATGACGATGATCTTTTCCAGATGGGGATTGTCCTTTCTAAATTTTAGCGTCTTATCGAATTGCTCCTCGTTTTCTGCAATGTAGAATCTCGATCCAGAGTTCTGAACGATATATCCGCACTGTTCTGCCGCATTCGTTGTATAAACCCCTGCCGTAATTCCTCCAGCAGACATGATCCCAAAATCAGAATAGACCCATTCCGGTCGGTTTTCACTGATGATGGAAACGCACTCTCCTTTTTTAAGACCGAGGCTGACGAGTCCCATGGCCACCTGCCTCACCTTTTCTCCATATTGACTCCAGGTGACATCGTGCCAGATCCCGTAATCTTTGTGTCGCAGGGCAACTCGATTGGGATGCTCTTTAATATGCCTTTGAAAATAGGTCAGAAGGGTTTCGTTGCTCATTGCATGCTCTCCTGTAATAGAAGATTCTTTTTCCCAATAAGAACCACCCTTGGGGGAAGATTAGTCCTTAACCCCAGCCAAAGACTTCAACATCTTCTTAATTGTTCCACAGCCTGAATCCTTTCCGCTCTCCAGGCTATTCTTCCGGTGGCACAGGAGCTTGCAGGGCTGCGAACAGCAGGGTTCCCCCGTCGATCACAATCTCGGCGCCGGTAGTATAGCTGGAGGCATCGGAAGCCAGGTAAATCGCGGCGCCGACTATTTCATCGGGTTCGCCGATGCGTCCCATGGGCGTCATTTCCGCCAATTCTTGTCTCCGCTTCTTGAATTCATCCGCTGGAAGGTGGGCCCAGTGTGAATCTAACAATTTCGTGCTGATCGGCCCGGGAGCAATCGTATTAACCTGGATATTAAAGGGTGCCAATTCTACAGCGAAGGCGCTGGTGATAATTCGGAGACCTGGTTTGGAGATATTGTAGATGCTTACTCCAGGTTCAGGCTTGATGCCATCGTTGGAAGCG
>CAZEKS010000598.1:0-1970 GCA_964512795.1 uncultured Syntrophaceae bacterium | reverse complement strand
GACATCACGATGCTATTGACCTGGTCAATGGTCAATCCATAGCGAGCCAGTTCCTCCCTCTTCAGTGTGAAGTCAAGGAAATAACCCCCTGCTGTACGCTCAGCGAAGACGCTTTTTGTACCTGGCACATCTTTCAGAACCATTTCGATATGCTCGCCGAGCTGTTGAACTATTTCTAAATCCGCACCCATGATCTTGATTCCGATGGGTGTTCTCACGCCTGTCGAAAGCATATCAACCCTGGCCTTGATGGGCATGGTCCAGGCGTTGGAGACACCCGGGAACCGCATCTTTTCATCAAGGCCCCCTGGGCCATAAATCAGTTCATCCGGACTTTTATGATCTGGCCAGACTCTCCGAAGCATTTTCTGCAGCCAGTTTGGTGCCCACGAAGAGTACCATCTCGGGGCTTTAGGCCACTCTGATTCGGGTTTGAGAAGAACGACTGTTTCCATCATAGAGAAAGGCGCTGGATCGGTTGCCGTTTCTGCACGGCCTGCCTTGCCGAAGACATGATGGACTTCTGGAAAACTCTTCAATACCTTGTCCTGAACCTGAAGTAATTTTTGTGCCTCGGTAACGGAGATACCAGGTAATGTCGTCGGCATATAAAGTAGGTTCCCTTCAAAGAGGGGCGGCATGAATTCGGAACCAAGTTTCTTGAAGATTGGAACGGTTGCGATCACAATGAGAACCGCTACAATGACAGTTGCCCACTTATGTCTCAGTGTAAACTCACAGACTGGATGGTAGATCTTCATCAAGGGCCGGCTGATCGGGTGTGTCTCTTCGCTGTGGATTTTGCCGACCAGCAGTCCATTGACGATACGGCACAAAAACTTTGGTTTGAACTTATAGGGATCCATATGGGTAAAGAGCAATCGTATGGCTGGGTCGAGGGTGATGGCCAGAACTGCGGCAATGGCCATGGAGAAGTTCTTTGTGAAGGCCAAAGGCTTGAAGAGACGACCCTCCACTCCTTCCAGTGTAAAAACAGGCATAAACGAGACGGCGATGACCAGAAGTGCAAAAAAGCTCGGTCCACCCACTTCCTTGACAGCACCAATCACCACATCTTTGTAACTGCCAGGCCGGCCAGCGGCGTCCCAATGCTCCAGTTTTTTATGAGTCTGCTCGACGACAACAATGGCTGCATCCACCATTGCACCAATGGCGATGGCAATTCCGCCAAGGCTCATGATGTTGGCTGTCAATCCCATCAAATGCATAGGAATGAAAGAAAGAATGATTGTAATCGGAATGGTGATAATGGGGACGAGAGCGGATGGGATGTGCCAGAGGAAGATCATTATCACGATGCTGACAATGATCAATTCTTCAATCAGGGTGCCCTTGAGCGTTTCAATTGCATGCTCGATCAACTCAGCACGGTCATAGGTCGTTACAATCTCGACTCCAGGCGGAAGAGCGGGCTTCATCTCCTCGAGTTTTGCGCGAACGCGCTCGATCACCTTCAGCGCATTCTCTCCATACCGCATGATAACAATGCCACCAACAACCTCTCCTTCACCATTGAGCTCCGCGATGCCTCGCCTGATATCAGGTCCTAATGTGACGCTCCCCAGGTTTTTAACTAAAATCGGAGTGCCACCAGTTCTGCTGGTACCCACCACGATGTTTTCGACATCCGAAACTTTCTTAATGTAACCACGGCCACGAACCATGTATTCGAGCCCTGAAAACTCGACTAACCTCCCGCCGACATCGTTGTTCCCTGCACGTACTGCCGCAATCACACGGTCAATGGGGATGTTGTAGGCCGCTAGCTTATTCGGATCTACGTTCACCTGATACTGTTTGACAAAACCACCGATCGGTGCAACCTCAGCAACCCCAGGCACCGCCTGCAATGCGTATCGCAGATACCAGTCCTGGAAAGAACGAAGCTGTGCCAGGTCATTTTTCCCTGTCTTATCCACGAGGGCATACTGGAAAACCCATCCAATGGC
>CAZEKS010000597.1:0-1987 GCA_964512795.1 uncultured Syntrophaceae bacterium | reverse complement strand
TGGCTGAAGTTTTAAAAATCCTGGTAGAGCAGGTGAGGCCTGGTTTAAAAACTAAAGAACTGGATGTTATCGCCGGCAGAGAAATCGAGAAACGGGGAGCAATCCCTTCTTTCAAAGGGTACCGGGGGTATCCCGCCAATCTCTGTGTCTCAGTGAATGACGAGGTGGTTCACGGTATACCCGGTGAGCGTGTTCTGAAGGATGGTGATATTGTCTCGCTCGATTTAGGTGCGATTTATATGGACTATCACGGAGATGCCGCAGTGACGGTGGGGGTAGGAAAGATTAAGGAAGATGCCAGGAAGCTGATAGAGACGGCGGAAGGAGCGCTGCAAGCAGGCATTGCCGCTGCCTGCTGCGGAAAGAGGCTGGGAGACATTTCAACGGCAATCCAGAATTATGCTGAGTCCAGGGGTTATTCGGTGGTGCGGGAATATACCGGCCACGGCATCGGGCGTCAGATGCACGAAGAGCCACAGGTGCCGAATTTCGGAGAACCGAATACCGGTCCGGTACTAAAAAAAGGGATGACGCTGGCACTGGAGCCTATGGTAAATATCGGCGGCTGGCGTACCAGGCTCGGTGATAACATGTGGACAGTCTATACCGCTGACGGTAGTCTTTCAGCACACTTTGAGCACGATGTGGCTGTAACGGATGGTCAAGCAGAGGTGCTGTCTGATATTTAAAGCAGGGCTCTATTGTTGAGAATGAGTGTATGGCAAAAAAAGAGGCTATAGAGGTTGAAGGAACAGTAGTGGAGTCATTGCCCAATGCTATGTTTTGGGTAGAGCTACCCAACAAGCACAAAATTCTGGCGCATATTTCGGGCAAGATGAGAATGCACTATATCCGCATCTTACCGGGAGATAAAGTTCTGATAGAGCTGTCTCCTTATGACCTCAAGAGAGGCAGGATTACCTACCGTCTGGGGTAGCATGGTGGATTTTTTGGAATTAGTGGGAAATAATGTTATAATTAAAGTTTGTTGACATAAAAGATTGCCTTTGGGGAGTTTAAACCGTGAAAGTCAAATCATCAGTTAAAGTAAGGTGTGAAAAGTGCCGCGTAATAAAGCGACGGGGCGTTATCAGGGTCATCTGTGAAAACCCCAAGCATAAACAAAGGCAAGGCTAAGGAGGTAGACAATGCCGCGTATTTCTGGTGTAGATATCCCGAGGGATAAGCATATCTGGGTTTCGTTGCAGTATCTCTATGGCATTGGCCCTTCCCTGAGCAAAAAGATTCTGGATGGGATTGGCATCAGCCATGATACCAAAGCAGATAGCCTTACTGAGGAAGAGGTAAACCGTATTCGTGAGGTTATTGATAAGGAGTATGTAGTTGAGGGTGAGCTCAGAAAAGAGATAAACCTCAATATTAAGCGCCTCATTGAAATCGGCAGTTACCGGGGCATCAGGCACCGCAGGGGTTTGCCAGTGAGGGGACAGAGGACCAGGACCAATGCCAGGTCCAGACGTGGTCCACGCAAGACGGTAGCCGGTAGAGGCCAGAAGCGTGGTATGGCCAAGAAGTAAAACGATGTATAATTTGTCATTGCGAGGAGCGCAGCGACGAAGCAATCCGTCCCAATGGGGGAGTTACGGATTCATCCTGAACGGATTCACCGTGAACGGATTGCTTCGCTAAAGCTCGCAATGACAGGTACGTTTATTTTTAAGGCGATGTTTAAAGATTTAATACGTTCGTATTAAATACCGTTTCGCCAGCGAAGCAATGCAATATTGGCTTTAATTTTCCGTATAAGATTACGCAAGCGAAAAGTAGCTCCGAGCCATAGCTAAAACCTCTTTCTTCTCTGCCTCCGGGACGTGGGGGTCATCCAGTTTGAAGCTGTTTACCTTGCCGCGGACATAGGCGCGGTAGCACTTATAGAAGTTGAGCACTTGCCTGATTTCGGTATCCCGGCTGAAATCGATATAGGCATTAACGAAAGCCCGGGAGAGGTCGGCTCTGCCGAAGTGGT
>CAZEKS010000596.1:0-1989 GCA_964512795.1 uncultured Syntrophaceae bacterium | reverse complement strand
GATCAACCTCGTTTGCCTGGCCGCTTTATGCTTCCTGACCGGCGAACTCCTGGCCGAGCGCGGAGCCAGCCGCTGGGGTGCCCTTCTGTTCGGATTGTGGCTCGGCGTGATCCTCGGGGTGCGGGCGGATCTTTCCGAACCGCTGGCGCTGCTTCTCCTCGTGATCGCCCTGCGGATGGCCGGACCCCAACTCGACCGCCGGCTCGCACCCGCGGCGCTGCTGCTTGCCCTCGCGATGCTCGCCAAAGAGACCGTGGTTCCCTTCCTTCTGGGATGGGCGGTATGGTTGATCCTGCAAGGCAAGGTTCGCAAAGCCGCCTGGCTCGCCCTCGCCTTGGCGCCGTACCTCGGGCTGCAGATCTGGCTGTGGGCGGTTTTCGGCTCGCCGGGATTGGGAAGCGGCGGCGCGGGGGCGACATCCTTCGAATGGATTCCATTCGCCGGCCTGGTCCGGGTTGCGGGAGCAAACCTTCGCATCTTCGCGGCGCTCTTCGCTGTCTATCTGCCGGGCTTGCTGATCCCCGCCGTCTACGGCCTGTGGGCGCCGCTGGCGGATCTGATCCGGCGAAGAACCAGCGCGGAAGGCTGGCTTCTGCTGGCCAACGCACTGATGATCGCCTTCGCGCCCTTCTCCACGTTCCGGGAGCCGCTCGGAATTTTGCGCCTGGCTTGCGGATTGATTCTCTGCATGTGGCTGTATGCGGCCGTCCGTAAAATCCAATGGTGGAACAAACTCGGTCTGGCCGGCTTGACGTACCTGTTGTTTATCGTGATTTGATGGTGGGCACCCGTTTTTTCCCGTTTCCCCGGATCTGATTCAATCCCGATACCGTCGAAAGAATCCAAAGGGCCGCACCGTTCGTGCGGCCCCGGACGCCGGATCATCCCGACGTTGCAGATTGCTTCTCCCGATCGCTCCGGTTATTTTTCCTCGCTTCCCCAGAACCGCCACACCGCCAGCGTGAAGAACAGGAGCGCGTACCCGGCCAGAACCGCAGCCGGGATCAGGACCGAGTTGAACCCCAGCCCGCGGGCGACGATGTTTTTAAATCCGTCCATCGCCCAGGCAACCGGCGAGGCGTGGCCGACAGCCTGGAACGCGGCGCCGGTATACTCGAGTGGCATCCACGCCCCGCCCAGGCCGGATAAGACAAACATCGGGAACATCACGAGAATGACCGTCTGCTCCTCCGACTTGGCAAAGACTCCGATCAGCAGGCCGAGCGCGGAGATGCAAGCGGCCGCGGCCGCGGCCACCAGGAACGTCGCCGCCGGGACGCGCAAGTAGTCCACGCCCAGGAAGATTTTGCCGAACATCATCAGCACGACAAACTGACCGAAGATCAGCACAAACATCGCCAGGTAATGTCCGATCAGGATGTGCACCCGGGAAGTGGCCGTGGTGAGCAGGCGCTGCAAGGAACGCGATTTGCGTTCGGTGACGATGACCGTCGCGGCGGTGATCAGCCCGGCGATGGCGAATTGCAGCATCATCCCCGGCGAACTGTGCGCCGCCGACATCGCGTTCGTGGACTGGACTTTCACCGCCGGGCTGGTCGTCCGGTCCATCCGGATGGGCGGGTTTTGCCACGCCGCCAGCGCGGCGGCGAGGGCGGGATCGAACACGGAGGGGTCCTTGGCGGTTTGCGCGGCGATCTGCGCGATGCGGGCCGCGCTCGTCAGCCGCTCGAGAGCGATCAGGGTCTCGTTCTGGACGGTGGATGTCGCCGGCTTGGAGGGGTCGGCGATGGCCGCAAGTTTCAACGGATTTCCATCCAAGATGGATTGGCCGTACCCGGCGGGGATAACGAGTGCCGCGGCCAGTTTTTCGTCCGCCACCAGCTTATCCAGGTCCACCGGAGTGCGCTCCGCGTTTTGATCCAGGCGGATGACGGTCGAACCGGCGAGCACCTTCCCGAGTTCCCCGCTGAGAAGCGACTGATCCTGATCCAGAAACCCGACCGGCAGGCGGGTATCCGATGCGCTCCG
>CAZEKS010000595.1:0-1991 GCA_964512795.1 uncultured Syntrophaceae bacterium | reverse complement strand
TTAAGTTTCAAGTCGGGGGGCTTTCCATCAAAGACAAACACAAATTTAATATTAACCAAATATAGCAGATTGGTCAAGGACTTGCGGAACTTTGGGTATCAGCGACTTTAAAATGTACTCCACCCGCGCTGCTGTTATTAGCTTTAGAATCCACATTCTGCAATCCGCATTCCCTGGCTACCCGCAGGCAGGCGCATTTGGAATACCCGACTTTATTATGGATGACACGATTTTAATCTGAAAAATTAACCTTGACAAATATCTGAATATCTGATATTCTGTAAAGCAGAGGTGATCCACTATGCAAATGGCGACGACGAAAATTGGCAAACGTGGGGCGGTGGTCATTCCGGCTGGTCTCCGCCGCAAATACGGGTTCGAAGAAGGGTCCCTGGTGGTCGCAGAAGCTCGGGAGGAAGGTGTCCTCTTACGACCGGCGGTGACGTTGCCCTTAGAGAGATACACTCCTGAACGAAAGGCTGAATTTCTCCTGAATAATGTGGTCACTCCCGAAGACTATGCGTGGGCCCTTAGAGAGATTAAGAAGTTAGGGATTGATCCCAAAACCATTCCTCATGAGAAGCCCAAACCTCGATGACCGTTGACCGTATCTTTCTCGATGCAAACATCTTGTTCTCAGTTGCCTACGGAAGTCCGGGTCTAAATCTTTTGTGGAAATCTGCTCGCCAAAAACGATGCGTGCTATTTGCCTCTAATTTTGTGGTTGAGGAGGCAAAGCGCAACCTCTTTCATCCCGAACAAAAGAAAAGGCTGGAGGATTACTTGTTAGAGGTGCGAATCGTACCCGAAGTCGATCCTACTCTCCCCTGCCCTATCGAATTGCCAGAGAAAGATCGACCAGTGCTCATGGCTGCTATTTCAATTAAAGTGGATTATTTGATGACAGGCGACTCGACTCATTTTGGAAAATATTTTGGTCAAACTGTGAACGGCGTAAAGATTTGCCGGCCCCGAGATTACCTCGCTAAACCCCTGCGGAAGAAAAAATAAATACTCTACTTCCTTCCTGATAACAGTTATTACTGTTTTGCTCTCAGCTTTGCCTGCCCGCCGAAGGTTGAGTTATACCGTAGGCGGGCCTGCCTGCCGAAGGTTCAGCATAGGCGGGAGCTTTTAGCCTTCACCATTACTCTGCAGCTTCAGTGTAGGGGGAAAATATTATCTCCAGCAGAATTCCTGGAAGGTTTGAGGCGGAAGATTCGAGAAGAGTTTGCCTGGGGGTCTATGGAATTTAAAAAAGTACCAGCGATTGAATGTGTTATTGCAAGCCCTGACCCTTCGGTCTTTAGTATGCGGAAACTCTATGAGGACAATATCACCGGATTTATAACTTGTCATAGATAGTATCTTTTTCTGAATATCCTTTCAGAAACTGAGACATCGACAGTTTATCCCATGCTGTCTCCTCATCATCAAGCAGAAGCATGACTCTGAACTTTGAATCCGATTTTAGTTTCCCTTTCAAATTTTCAGGGATCGAGAGATGCCCATCTGGCAAGAGTTTTCCTTCATACTCATAAGCCTTCATCTATTCCCTCCTATCCGATTTTTCATCATTATATCACATCTTGGATCTCCGATGCTAAATTCCTTTTCTTTTTATTAACAGTCTCATAATAGTAACGACATTGTTTTATAAAATCCCTCCTGACCTCCCTTTCCAAAGGGAGGAAAAGTACCCCTCTTTGGCAAAGAGGGGCGAGGGGAGATTTTAATGCATGTCAATTCAATTTTGAGACCCTTAAAAACATCTCACACACTATTTGACTCATTATTTGTGTCAATAGTCCAGACCAGCTACCATAATTCATTGCCACGTCCCCTCCTCTTTCCATATTCTTTCGGATAGCAGGGCCAACTTTCTTATGGATGACACCACGGTTGTAAACTCAAGGATAGAGATTCAATCCCATTCATCTTACCGGATCATGGACACTGTCCAACCTACCTGTTCTTCTTCTCCTTCTTCA
>CAZEKS010000594.1:0-2004 GCA_964512795.1 uncultured Syntrophaceae bacterium | reverse complement strand
TCTAATGGATGAACCGACCAGAGGTATAGATGTCGGAGCAAAACTTGAAATTCATGATATAGCAAGAAATCTTGCGAATCAAGGCAAAGGCGTTATCGTATTTTCATCGGAGCTACCGGAAATTCTCCATTTATGCGACAGAATCGTATTTATGAATAATGGGAGAATTTCTGCCATTATTAAGAACGAAAAAAACATTGATAGCGACCAGATTATGAAAATTATTGCAGAAGGTGAGAGAAATGAATAGGAAAATAGATTTTTCAACAATATTGAGAAATCCAATATTTATTATTGTTACATTTTTCCTGTTAATAAATATTTTTTTTATCATAACGGCATATGATAGTTTCTTTCAAATTGATAATTATTTTTATGTGTTGAAACAAACAGCGATGATTATCATTGTCGCTTCTCCAGCAACAATTCTTATGATGACGGGGAATTTTGACCTGTCTACGGGAAGCGTCGCAGCTTTTACAGGTTGTGTCTACGCTTTAATGATCAAAAACGGAATGACATTACTTCCGGCAGGAATTATTGCGGTTGTTGTTGGAATCGTCATAGGTACGATAAATGGAACAATGGTTACGAAGTTTAATTTCCCCCCTTTTATCGCTACGTTATGTATGATGTATATTTCCAGAGGAATTGCCCTGATATTGGCTAATGGAGCAACTATACGCGACAATATGCCGCCGCAAATAGGCAATTTAGCAAGCAGAAATTTCCTTGGATTACCGATATTTGTTGTATTTATTATTATTGCGTTGATTATCTTTGTGTTCATTGAAAAAAAGACCCTTCTTGGAAAATACGCGCTGGCTATCGGCGGAAATAAAAACGCGGCCTTCTTTTCCGGAATTAATACGGCAGCGATCATTTTTTCCATCTATGTTATTATTGGAGGGCTTGCCGGGTTTGCGGGCGTCATGTCCGCATCAAGATTAAGCGCCGGTGATCCGAGAGGCATGGTTGGTTTTGAATTTGACGTAATTCTCGCAATCATTTTAGGGGGCACAAGCCTTTCAGGCGGCAAAGGTTCCGTTATCGGTACTTTTTTTGGCGCCCTGGTTGTCGCCTGTCTGGGAAATGGCCTGGATATGTTGAATATATTAACATTCTGGCAGAGTATTTTGAAAGGCATCATTTTTGTTCTGGCCATCGTTTTAAATGAGAAGATTATAATGAATGTCGGCAAGAAAACCGTAGTTGCAGCGAAAGCGTAGAAGAAAATTGGAATATAAGGAATTAATGTTGAACGAGAAGGTGCTGGCTGGTGCGCGCAGGCGCGCGCTGGTGCGGGCCGCGACCTGAACCTGGAGGGATCCCCTGGCGACGTCTGGCAAAAAGGCCTCCTACATCATCCCCAACCTGGACCGGGCGCTGAAGATTCTGGAGCACCTGAGCGCCCAGCCGCAGGGCAGCTCGGTCACCGAGATCGCCAACCGCCTGGGACTGCCCAAGAACAGCGTGTTCCGCATCGTGCGCACCCTGGCAGCTAACAGCTTTCTGCTGGAGCACGACAAGATCTACCGCTTCAGCCCGAAAATCCTGTCCCTGGGCTACGCCGGCATCCAGCGCACCAACCTGATCGAGGCCTCCCTTAAGGAGATGTACGCCCTGCGCGACGAGGTCAACGAGACCGTGTTCGTGGGCACCCTGGCGCAGAGCCAGGTGGTGATCCTGGAGCAGCTGCCATCATTTCAGCACGTGAAGTTCACGATCGAGATCGGCCACCGCGTGCCGATCCACGCCTCCGCCCCCGGCAAGGCGATCCTGGCCTTCCTGCCCCAGGGCGAGCAGCGGGACCTGCTGGACCACATCGCCTTCACCCGCTTCAACGACCGGACCATCCCGGGGATGAAGATCATGCTGCAGGAGGTCGAGAAGATCCAGGCCAAGGGCTACGCCCTGGACCTGGGCGAGGAGGCCGCGGACATCTACTGCGTGGCCAGCCCGGTCTTTGACTACCGCGAATACCCGATCGCCTCCATCTGGGTG
>CAZEKS010000593.1:0-2013 GCA_964512795.1 uncultured Syntrophaceae bacterium | reverse complement strand
AAGGTCAACACCAAAAAAAGAGCGCTGTGAATAGGGTTCTTTCGAGTGATGACCAATAAGGAGGCGATGATGGAGGCAAACGCCGCTCCCAAAAAGATCATCCATTGAAACATATTTCCGATTGGTTCCGCCATCATCTTCTCCTAATTCTCCCCTTACCCTTCCCTCTCCCTAATGCAAGAGGGAAGGGTAAGGGGTTGTTTGCGCTCTGCTCTATGCGCTATGCAAATCCCCCTTCATCCCCCTTTACTAAAGGGGGAAATACTTTTCTCCTCCCTTTAGCAAAGGGAGGCGCCGCCGTCCAGAGCCTCATTACTCACGCAAGCGAGGCATTGGGACTCTGGCGCCGGACGGTAGGGAGGGATTTGAACTACGGATTAACCTTCTTCTCTTCTAATAGTTTTTCCGTGGTCATGAGAAATGGTTTTCTCTGGGCCTCCACCCATTCATACGTCTTTCCCATGAAGATTGCATTGACCGGACAGGCCTCTTCGCAATAACCACAGAAGATACATCGGCTGGCATCAAGTTCATAGGTCAAGGGATACCGTCGACCTTCTTCATCTTCAGCCGTCTCGATGTAGATGCATTGAGAGGGGCAGACCGCCATACAGAGGCCACATGCAACGCATTTAGTCTTTCCCCGCTCATCCTTCTCAAAATACTGGATCCCCCTCCAACGGGGAGCCGGAGGAACCTTCTCTTCGGGATATTGAACCGTGATGGGCTTGGAGAAGAAATATTTTAATGTTAATCTTAAACCTTTCAACATTGGAATGATCATCTTTTGCCTCTCTATTTATCCTTTCAACGAAACGATCAATCCAGTTACCAAGAGATTGATCAATGCTAAGGGAATTAAAATCTTCCAGCCAAACTTCATGATCTGATCATATCGAAGTCTCGGAAATGTCCACCGTTCCCATATAAAGAAAAAGACGAAGATAAAGAGTTTTGCGCAAAACCAGACTACGCCGGGGATGAAACTGAGTTGAGGAATAATCGGTTGCCATCCCCCTAAAAAGAGTGTTACTGCTACCGCACCCATCGTAACCATATGCGCGTATTCGGCGAGGAAAAAGAGGGCAAACTTCATACTGCTGTATTCAATGTTGTACCCGCAGGCCAGCTCGGCTTCCGCCTCGGGCATATCAAAAGGAGTCCGGTTGATCTCAGCCAGGCCACAAATCAGATAAAGAACAAAGGCCACCGGCTGATACCAGATATTCCAGTTCCAGAACCCTCCTCCCTGGAGTTGAACGATCTCGGTCAGTCTCAGACTTTGGGAGAGGATGATCACCCCTACGATCGAAAGGCCGAGGGCCACTTCATAGCTGATCATCTGAGCCGCTGCTCGAAGGGACCCCATCAAACCATACTTATTTCCAGAGGACCAGCCTCCTAAGATGATTCCAAATTCTCCAAGAGAGGCTATGCCAAAGATATAGAGAAGCCCTACGTCAATGTCGGCTATTCGCAGTTTGACCACCCAATTCGTCCCAGGAATGGTAAACTGATTTCCAAAAGGAATCACTGCAAAGATACTGATGGCTGCGATGATCGATATCATTGGAGAAATGACAAAAACTGCCTTGTCCGACCTACCCGGCACAAGGTCCTCCTTGAAGAAAGCTTTAACACCATCAGCAAAAGGCTGAAGCAGTCCGTAGGGTCCACAGCGATTGGGACCGTACCGAATCTGAATATGGCTTAAAACCTTCCTCTCCATCCAGGTCAAATAGGCCACGACGATCATCAGACCGGCAAAGACCACCACGCATTTCACGATCATTTCAATGAGAAGGTAGAACAGTTCCATTCTGCTTCTCCCCTACGAGATTTCTAAAAAACAAGAAATCTCTAAAGATCTGTTGAATCATTTTTTTAAACCTATGTTATCAAGAAAGCAATCTTTCGTGACAGATACGTCACACTCAAACCATGAAAATCCCCCTCGTTCCCCCTTAAGCTGTGAAAAAATTCAGCTATAATGGGGTTTGGGTTTTTTGAATT
>CAZEKS010000592.1:0-2013 GCA_964512795.1 uncultured Syntrophaceae bacterium | reverse complement strand
TGCCATGACGTCACCCCCTTGTTTCGATAATTATCAAAAATGTCCTTCACAATCTTCGCACCGATTCTATTTGGTGAAGCAAAGAACAAATAATATATTATAGAACCTTTTGAGTTCCTCATGGGCATCGGTTCGGGGACATATTCGAACCCTGCGACTTTTTTAAGGCGGTCACGGAATGCATCAATCACAGCTTTGTTCGTCGTCTTTTCTTCCATTTCACCGAACAATCCTTGCGTTTTCTTGTAAGCTGCTTCACGCCATGAATGGTTACCCCACACCGCATCCATCCGGGCAACTTGACTGGCTTGGACCTTGTCAGGAGAACGCCAAAAAACATTCATATTTGCATCCATAATCATAAAATTATAGAAGATCTCGATACTCTTCATTTCCCCGGCTCTCTGCAACACTTCCCAGTTAACGTTAAGACCATAAGGATCAAGCAAACACAATGCTCTGCGATAATCTTCGTATCGACATCTGGGAAAAACTTCACCAAGCAGCACTTTGTTACAGTCTCCTTTGTGAATAGAGACATCACTCCGCTTGCCAACAATCTCACCAAGTTTGTCCACCTTGTCACCATCCAAATCGATGAAATGATATTCTGAGAATGCAGGAGAAATGACCAATGCGTTCAATGGACTGCCTGCAACGAATTCACGTGTCTGCTTTTTTATGTGAACTCCGGCTCCAGCGAATGCATCAATGTATAAGTAAGTCTGGATACTTTTTTGCTTCTTCATGATTGTAGAATAAGCCGATGCATATTTGCGGATGATATCAAGCTTTACCTCTGACCAGTAGCCGATTTCATCATATTTTGGCATATTCGCGTCCTGCGCTACCCCGTTAATGTTCTTGGAATCTCAGGGATCAGCAATCTTGATAAGCTCTCTACATCCAAAGTTGCCATGATTCCTGAATTCTAGCCATCACGCAACCCGATCCCCGTTGAAGTTAAGGGGAGGGGGATCGGAGATGTTTATTTTTATGCACAAAATATCATAACCGAGGAATATGTCAATTTTTTCTGGCGGTTTTCTGTTTAGCACGTTCTTCCATAGTAATTTAACCATACAAATGGTAACTTTAGTTACCTCTTCTGTTGAATTCTACGAGTCCCCCTCACCCGTCCCCTCTCCCACTCAGGGGAGAGGGAGAGTAAGGGATACAGGCGTTTTGCATCATAACCCACATGGATCAATATCTCTTCGGTTGCCTTCACGAGTAGGTCCATATATTTTTTGACATCGTAGGTGTCGTCCGGTCCTACTAACGGAAAAGGCCTTACTCGCTCTGCCTTATCCTTGGACTCGGCATCCTTAATCACATATCTGACTTTCTCTCCGGGATGGATCGGAATTCCAACATCCTCAAGCTCTTGAGCGGCAAGAGCGGTGAGACTATCCACCTTATAAGCATTGGGCTCCCGAGAAATCCTCTTCCCGATAGCCAAATCCTCTTGTTTTGCCTGGCCGTCCTTCAACTTCAGGCTGTATTCGAGGAGAAGGTCTAAAATCTCAGGAATCTTCGATTGAAAATCCTCTATATTTTTTGTCCCTGCCAAAACCTCGATCATCCGGACCTGAGCCTCTCGAATCAGCGGAGGCGTGTCGCCCCGTCGAAACGCTAATCCCCGCGCTTTGATCTTTCCGTTTTGAAAGAGTCCGAAATAGCGGTTGGCCACCGGGCTCTCCGGATTCCCCTTCGAAGGAAGAAAAGCCATCCATCGATAAATTCCCTCCAGACTCATCGTGATCCCGGTGGCCTCGCTGATCTTCCGACAGAGATCAAGAATCTCTTCCTCGTTGAATCCTTTCTTATGAATCCAGAGGGAATCGGTAATGGCATGGAGAAGCTCGAACCCTTCCTCCTCACAGATCTCCTTGGCTTGAAGAAGGCTTTCCCTCCCAAAGGCAGTGACCGCCTCATGGGCTTCAATTCTTCCGAAGCGAGCATTTCGATAACCCAAATATCCAAAGCACGTCACAAGCATCCACTTGAGCG
>CAZEKS010000591.1:0-2031 GCA_964512795.1 uncultured Syntrophaceae bacterium | reverse complement strand
TTATTTATAAAGTTTCTTTCCCTTCCTACTGGATCGGCAGGGCATTGATTCGAGTAGACCACATCGGTCTCGTCAATTTGGTGGCAGAGAAAGAAATCGCCCCGGAATTGATTCAAAAGGATGTCAATCCCCAAAGGATTGCCGATGAAGCGCTTCGTATCTTAAGGGATCCCCTCCTGAGTCGAAAGATGATGGAATCCATGGGTGAGGTGCGTCAGAAACTTGGGGAACCCGGAGCGGCCCAACGAGCTGCCCACATTGTGACCTCCCTGCTTCATGAAGCGGAGGCATCAAATTGAATAGTTCATTGCAAATTGGAAGTCTCAAACTGCAAAATCAAAGCATTAAAATCTTATTCCTCAACAATTTGGGAATACGGGAGCTGAAAATTAGGTTAATGCCTCGTCTTAGACCATCATTCCACTATTCCATTATTCCAATATTCCGATTTCGGAGTTAATTTATGTCTCTCTACCGTCGGCTCCTCGAACTGGTTAAACCTTATTGGGTCAAATTAGTCCTCGCCATGATCTGTATGGCCTTTCTCGCCGGCCTGACAGCCACCCAGGCATACCTTTTAAAACCCGTTTTTAACGGTGTCTTTGACAAGAAGGAGGTGATCCCCCCTCTCGTTAAAAATATTATCATACGACTTCATCTCGGAGATTGGTTTCTCAAGAAGGATATGGAGATGCTTCGTTTGCTCCCCCCGGTGATCGTCCTCCTTTTTTTGCTAAAAGGTATCTTCAATTACGGCCAGGCTTACTTTATGAACTTTGTGGGTCTGAGGATTATCGCGGATGTCAGGGAGAAACTCTACAACCATCTCCAAACGCTTTCCCTCTCCTTTTTTACTAAAACACCCACCGGCATCCTTATCTCCCGGATCACGAATGATGTCAACCTGATTCAGGGGGCGGTCTCCAATACCATCTCGGGTGTTTTCAAAGATACTTTTACCATCGTCGGTTTGGTCGCTGTCGCCTTTTCTCAAAGTTGGAAGTTAGCGATCATTACCTTCATCATCTATCCTTTGGGGATCATTCCGATTAAAGAACTCGGAAAGAGGATGCGGAAATTTGCCCGGAAGGGACAGCAGCGATATGGCCTGATCACCACCTTCCTCCATGAGACCATCACCGGGAACCGGATTGTCAAGGCATTCAATATGGAAGAGTATGAGAAACGACGCTTCGCCGAAGAGAACGATCGGTTATTCAGAACCATTCTCAAACGGATCAGGGTCCGGGCGCTCTCCCCCCCCATCATGGAATTATTAGGAGGCATCGCAGCGGCCGTCATTATCTGGGTGGGTGGCTACATGGTCACTCGAGGGGAATTAACCTTAGGGGCCTTTATTTCCTTCATCGCTGCTATTTTTATGCTCTATCCTCCCATTCGTGAATTGAGCAAAATCAACCTTGAGATTCAAGAGGGTTTGGCAGGGGCAAGCAGAGTTTTTGAACTCCTCGATGCCCCCACGGAAATCAAAGATGAAGAGGGAGCGATTCCACTTTCACCCATCTCCAAGGGGATCGATTTTCGAGAGATCATCTTTAAATATGATGAGGAGGTCGTGCTCAAAGACATCTCCCTCCATGTGAAGGTAGGAGAAGCGATTGCCTTGGTCGGAATGAGTGGGGCGGGCAAGACCTCTTTGGTCAATCTCTTGCCCCGTTTCTATGATGTCGAGAAAGGCCACATTCTCATCGATGGTTATGACATTCGAAAGGTCACGCTCAAATCCCTCAGGGATCAGATCGGTTTGGTCACGCAGCTAACGATCCTCTTTAATGATACGGCTCGAAATAATATCGCCTATGGAAATCTGAAATGCTCCGATCAAGAGATTATCGAAGCCGCCAAGGCAGCCCATGCCCATGACTTCATCCAGAGATTACCTCAAGGGTACGATACGCACATCGGTGAGCAAGGTGTCAAACTATCAGGAGGGGAACGTCAACGCATCTCCATCGCCAGAGCCCTCTTAAAGAATGCTCCCATTTTGATTTTGGACGAAGCCACCTCCTC
>CAZEKS010000590.1:0-2036 GCA_964512795.1 uncultured Syntrophaceae bacterium | reverse complement strand
TTCTGGTTGCCCGGGTTCTGATGCCGGCCATGTCCGAACCTGCCTCGGGTTCCGTCACCGCCAGTCCAGCGAGTGTACCATTCTCCCCGCAGACCAGGGGAAGGTAGCGCTTCTTCTGTCCCTCATTCCCTACTAGGGTAAGGCAACAGGTCGCCAGCCAGGTACCACCGGCCGCTCGGAAATCCCCAGACAGGCCGCGCCCAGTTCTTCGGTGGACAAGGGAAATAAGGATGGAAAGCGAGAAGTTAAGGAATGCGGCAAGGGAGATATTGGCAAAGATTCCTGTCGAATCGAAAAGGGAGATTGTTGCCAAAAGCCGCTGGACCTGCGAATCAAATTGGATGATGGCTCTGGTGTTTACCGCAGGATGGGACGTGGCCAACAAGACGAATATCCAAGTTGGCCAGGCCGTCGGTAAAGCCGAAATGCACCGGCTGATGAAGGCTCTAGGGGTTAGATGGTCCAAAAAACGATATGGAATTCATGATGCTTGTGACGTTGGAGATGGAGACATTTATTACCAAAGATTATTTCGATTACGAATTTAAAATATTGGGTCCGGGCAGGATATTGGGAATTGTCCGCAAGTGTTATGCGTATACCAAGGTGAGCAGCATTGGCGTAGAGAAAGACTACCAGTGCGGGTGTTTCGGTATGCGCGCCGGCTGGCATCAGGCGATGGGATTGGAAGTGAAAGAGAATCTGGTCAAATGCCTAAAAGATGGAGCCGATCGATGTGAGATCATGGTTGAGGATGTCGTGTATCCGTAATGAGCGGTGACTAATGGTTTAACCTGATCTTTAAACTAAGAATGAGGTCATTTTATAAGACCTCTTTTGTGATCCAACTTTTTCATCAGTATGGAGGTGCATTATGGAAATTGGCAAACATTGGAAAACGATTCAAATGGTATTCCAAGAATCCCGTGGCAGTTCTACGCATTATGCAGTAGCAACCGTGAACGAAGATGGCTCTCCGCATGTAACGCCTATGGGGGCACTTTTTCTCCGTGAGAATAAAACAGGTTTTTGCTTTGATGAGTTCCCTATTAATATGTCACGAAATCTCGAGCGAAATCCACGGGTATGTATCCTTGCAGTAAATAGCAATCCAACGTTTTGGCAAAAATCGCTTTTGGCCGGAAAATTTGAGACCCCTCCTGCAGTGAGACTGATGGGTTCTGTGGGAAAAAAGCGAGAAGCAACAGAAGAAGAAATCGCCATGTGGCAAAATCATGTCAAACTCGCACGCGGGACGAAAGGGCATGATCTCATGTGGAAAAATATGCGAAGGGTCAGGGATATCTATTTTTATTCTTTTGAGCCTGTTTTAGTGGGGGAAATGACGCAAGACCTGTGGAAATAGATTCATATTTCATAAATAGCCTAAATGAGCTTTAAGGGTTAAAGGGGGTCGTAAGTATGAATTTACCTGGAAAAGATGAGTTAAAGGAGCTTCTGATCAAATGCTGGATGACCCACGATGCCATGTGGTTTTACAGTTGCCTCCAGGAATGTGGGATCGAGAAGACCAACAGGATAAACAAGGCTGCGATAAAGGCTATGTCAGCGGTAGAGATCAAACGCATCCAAAAGGCCGTGGGCACGGAAAAGCTTGATACATTTGATGAGTTTAAATGGTTTTTTAATATAGTAATGGAGATCGTTACTGGCAAATTTATGAAATATACATATAGCATGCCTACAAATAACTTAATGCATATTGAGTGGGAGTCATGCTTTGCTTACGAGGGAGTGAAAGCGCTGGGAGTCATCGATCGCTACGAATGTGGCATCATGCTGCGGATCGATACCTGGCTCGACGCTCTGAACATTAAATATGAAGTGGAACCCAAAGTGACAGGATGTATGATGCACGCCGACGGCAAATGCTTTCGGGATTACAGGTTTTTCTTTGACAAATAAATCGCAAGAGGAGGAAATGGCCATGAGTGAAGATACATGGAAAATAATGCAGAAACACCTGGGTTACAATGATGAGGAAATGAGGATATTTCGAGCAGATCCCAGGAATG
>CAZEKS010000589.1:0-2046 GCA_964512795.1 uncultured Syntrophaceae bacterium | reverse complement strand
TCGTGATTGAACAGGGCGCTGACCATTGGAGGATAGGTGTGAGGGATGTAATCGTAAGTACCGCCGATCGTAAAGAGCTGCATGACATTGAATCTCTCAGCCAAATCGAGAATAAGGTCAGCAAAGACATCCCATCGCAGATGAGGCTCGACCCCGTAAAAGAGAATGAGGTCGTTGGAAAGAGAGCCTTTGACATAGTAGAAGTGATTCCCCGGGGACTTCAATTCTATCAATTTCCCCTCCTTGATCACCGCCATCGGCCGCAAGGAAGAAATTTGATAAAAATTCTCTGTCGGAATGGAGGCGAATGGTTTTGCCTCTAAACTGTCGACCAGATGCCGAAGGGCAAAAGAGGAGACCTCTCCTGCATTGGGCCACCCCTCAAACCCGATGATCAAATACGGTTTATTAAGATTCGGCTTCTCGAGATAGATGATTTCTTCCATTTTTTCCCCCATAAGTATGGTTCTGGAATATTTCAGGCCTTCCTTCTCAATTTGCGAAAGATCTAAAGATTTAGCCCGCAGAACGGTTGATCAATCTACCAGCCGTTACCTGGCCGAGTACAACGATATCTTCTAAAGTGAGATAATGATCCACAGAAGCGTCGAAGAGAAGCTGCACCGACGGTGGAAACTCTTCGTCGCCCTCCCAAAGGACATACTGAAGAGGCACATGGGGGAAAGCACGAAGGATGAAAGAAGCGTCCCCAACCTCAACAGGCTTTCCTCCTGATTGGATACCGGTCCTCTTAAAGGATTCTGCTGTTTTCCCAAATTTCCGCTGTAAAGGCTCTGTCACCCTTCTCGCAAAAACACCCGCATAAAGGAGGCCGCCCGGAATATCTTTGTAGGCCACCCATTTCCCGGTGAGAGGGTCCCCGTCCGCACGGATGAGATAATGAAGGAGGAGAATACGAGTCACCAGAGAGACCACCTTTTTAGAGGGAGAATAAAATTCTATCAGAGGAAACCGGATATGATAGGGTTCGGAAAAAAAATGGATGGTAATGTTTTCCCCCTCTTCTCCCTTTTGATAATCTGCCCCAGCCTTCTTTGACCTCTCTTCCAGATTCACCCCTTTGATAGAGGCACAGGCCAAATCAAAAGACTGTTGATAATTTTTCTGTTTGGAAAGTTCCACGACGCAAACCAAAGCCCCCTCTCCCTTCCCCTCTCCCCACTGGGGAGAGGGAGGGGGTGAGGGGAGTGCTATGCATTTATTTCCTGTCTTAGCTTACGGATGGTTTCTTCATAGTCGTTGGTCTTGAAAATCCCTGTGCCAACCACAAAGATATCGCCACCGGCGCTTGAAAATTCTCTGATGTTCTCAACTTTGATTCCTCCATCCACTTCTATTTCCAAGGGATACTGGTTTTGATCAACGATTTTCCTCAATCGCAAAATCTTATTCAAGGTGGAGGGAATAAAAGACTGCCCACCAAACCCGGGATTGACCGACATGATAAGAACTAAGTCAATATCATCAAGAACGGGATAAAGGATTTTTAACGAAGTCGCTGGTTTGAGCACAATGCCCGGCCTCACCTTCAACTGACGAATCTTCTTAATGATTCGCTTTAGATGGGGACAAACTTCAGCGTGAACCGTAATCCAATCGCTTCCCGCCTGGGCAAAAGCTTCGATATATCGCTCCGGCTTCTCAATCATTAAATGGACATCGAAAGGCAAAGAGGTCAACTTCTTCAATCCCTGCACAACCAAAGGGCCAACGGTGAGGTTGGGAACGAAATGCCCATCCATTACATCGACATGGATCACATCCGCTCCAGCTTTTTCAACTGCCCTTACCTCATCACCGAGGCGGCTAAAATCAGCCGATAAAATCGATGGCGCTATCTTTTTCACCTGAACCTCCCGTTCACCATGTAAGCTATGAGGGTGCGTTCTGGGAACGCACTCTCTATATATCTTACAATGTAATTAAAATGAAATTCAATTATTGACTTTCCCTTAAATAATGGGATGAAGATTGCCACCCTATTAGACCCTCTCACCCTCCCCTCTCCCCCATAGTCGGGGGAGA
>CAZEKS010000588.1:0-2046 GCA_964512795.1 uncultured Syntrophaceae bacterium | reverse complement strand
ATAGATCAATGGCACGCTGAGCGTTTAACCAAAACTCCGGGGTGTTTCCAAACAAGCGCGAAAGTCGTAGCGCCATTTCAGGGCTGACGGCGCGCCTTTCCCGTAACAACTCGTTCACCGTCTGACGCGACACCCCCAAGGCCTTCGCAATACTCGATACAGACAGCCCATAATCCGTCATGAAGTCCTCCCGCAGCATCTCTCCGGGATGCGTAGGGCGAACTTTCCTGTCCCTTGTGTTGGGAATACTCATAAGGCACCTCTCCTCAATTCGAATGAGGAAACGGGACGTAGGTTCCAAAACAACTTAATAAATCGCTTGGCTATCTCTGAGGAAGTTTACGGATTTGAACTATTATCTTAAAACGTTTTAGAATCCATGTCTTTGGGTGTAGCCTGATCAAGAAGCCCTGACCATTCCAGAATCCGGTTCGACATCTGGAACGCACGGAGTGCCAGGATGTGACGTACCTGGTCAACGGGCCAGGCGCGACGCCATCGGCAGATTTCGCGCTGCATATCGGCGAGCTCAGCAGAAGCCAGATCTCCGGTCCATTCCATAAGCCATGCAATCTGGCGCATCAGATCAACGACGGCCTCATCGTTGTACCTCGTCTGGATCCATTTGCTGAGGCGGAGCAGGTCAGATGCCAGATTGCCCATTCGCACAGAACTCCCATCCCGAATAAAACGTTCACGCATTCTTTTAAGATCTTTCATAGGGGTTCGGCCTCTAACCATCGGCGTACAATGGTTTCGATCTTCACCCGAAGCTTCGGGTCTTCAATTTCCATCCCACGGTTGTCTTGGCGGGGACGGATATTGATGAGCGCTACAAATCCCACTGTTTTGGACTCAGGATACCAGTCGGCGCCCCAGAGGTCTTCCTGGCGGCTTCCATCTTCTAACAGGACCTCCTCACAATCGGCGTGATATTCCCCACCCCCAGCGAGTACGCTCCGGTCAACGTCGACAGCCAGTTTGATATACGTCTCAAGTTCCTCCAGCATTTCCCGAATCTCGTTTTCAGTGGCACGCTGCCGTATAATATGAATTTTCATATGTCCTTGCTCTTTATCCTATTCGAATAATCCAATGATCAATCATACGATTTAACCAAAGAATGTCAAGCGAGATGTACAAATGTACAGGAAAAGGGGGGTGTCTCTATTTCTTGGGAACCTGTACTGTTCGGAGCAAACAGAGGGGACGCCTTGCAGAAGTAACTCCCCGGGCAGGATCTCCTCGATAGGTTGGAGCAGGCTCACCTTGGTTGTATGGAGGCTTTGGCAATCAGCTCAAGCTTCTTCCTTCTAGTCCAACTTTTGAGCATTCTCTCTCTTTTGAGTGCCTCAGTTTTTGAGATGGGTCCCTCGCAGTACAAAGGGGCTGGCTGGCCGTGTTGTCGCATTCTGTTTTCCAAATCAGTTGTGATCCCAACGTAAAGCCCTGTCTTTTTCTCAACGATGTAAACCCACCAGTTGTCCATGATGCCTCCACACAACAAGGTTCTAGTTGGGGCAGGACTTCCCTCACGAAGGGAGTTTATCCTGAAAGAAATGAAGGAGGACAAGCTCACAACAGTTCTCTCCATGACAGGAATCAAGGATTTAAAAGGGGACCCCAAAGGTCCCCCTCTTAAATTCTGGCTCCCCTTCGTTCAAACATATCGAACTCTTTGCCTTGCCCCTCCTCCAACATTAAAGGCGGTATTCAATGGCGTCCGTCAACTTACACTGTAAGGGCGGGGAACGATGTTTATCCAGTGGGCATACGGAACAGGGAGGCAAAAGGTCTGATCCCGGCAGGCGGTGGAGGGATAAAGTTGCACTCGATTGCAACTTCCAAAAGGAAAGTGTTCATTATGCCCATACGGTTGTGATCGACGCAGAGACTTTGCTCGGTGAATTTCTGGCAACGGGACCAAAGGCGAAGGGAACGGTTTCGACTTACCAAATATAGCGACGACGCAGTCCTCTTCAAACGGTTCACCAAGGTAACTACGAGGTGTGCCACCAAAAGTCTGTCCTGTGGCGGGATCGCCAT
>CAZEKS010000587.1:0-2047 GCA_964512795.1 uncultured Syntrophaceae bacterium | reverse complement strand
AAACCTTGAGGCAGAAGACAGGATCGAAAAAGATTGAATGGGCAGGCTCCCTTCGGAGGATGAAAGAGAATATTGGAGACATCGACATTCTGGCCACTGGCCCGGAAAAGGGAAAAATCGTTCAGACATTTACGCATCTTCCAGAGGTCAAAGAGGTCTTAGTCTCTGGAGAGACCAAGGCCTCTGTCATCATAGAAGGAGGAACACAGATTGACCTTCGTGTGGTAGAAGAAGATTCCTATGGTGCAGCGCTTCAATATTTCACCGGATCGAAGGGGCACAACATCCACCTGAGGGGAATCGCCAAGGCCAGGGGAATCAAGATCAATGAATATGGTGTCTTCAAGGGAAAGAAGAAGATTGGAGGAAAGGAAGAGAAGGATGTCTATCGTTCTCTGAAAATGGATTGGATTGACCCCGAACTTCGTGAAGACCGGGGAGAGATCGAAGCGGCGCAAAAAGGGCGGCTTCCAAAATTGGTTCAGGAATCCGAAATCAAGGGAGACCTTCATGTCCATTCCAAATGGAGCGACGGGATGTCTTCCATCGAAGAGGTTGCCAGAGCCGCACAAAGGAAAGGCTATCAGTATATTGCCATCACGGATCATTCAAAATCTCTCAGGATCGCCCATGGCCTTGATGAATCAAGATTGGTGAAGCAGATTGAGGAGATCAATCGGATTAATGAAAAACTTAAAGATTTCCAAATTCTTAAAGGGGCAGAAGTCGATATTCTTGGCGAGGGAAGATTAGACTATCCCGAGAAGGTGCTGGAGAGATTTGATATTGTCGTTGCGTCAATCCACAGCGGGTTTAAACAAGACCGGGCCAAGATGACGAAAAGAATCATTCAAGCGTTTGAAAATCCGTATCTCCACATCTTTGCCCATCCCACCGGCAGGCTATTGGGAGCAAGAGACCCTTATGAAGTTGAGATGGATGAATTAATGGAGGCTGCGAAAAAATTTGGGAAGGTATTGGAAGTCAATGCCTATTTTGAGCGTCTCGATCTGGACGATATCCATTGCCGGAAGGCAAAGGAGATGGGCATTCGGGTCGCTGTCAGCACGGATTCCCACCACCCAGATCAAATGTGGATGATGAGCCTGGGAGTGGCTGTGGCAAGACGCGGCTGGCTCGAAACCAGAGATGTCCTCAATACGCTTTCCCTCAAAGAAATTCTGAAGTGGTGCCATCGCACAAAATAAGTCGAAAAGCGCATGGCGTAAGAAGGATGTAAGTTAGAACCAGCGAAAGAGCTGTTTAATATCCTCTACGTATTCGGGGAATGGAGCGGGAGTGAAGGAGAGGAAAAATGCGAGAAAAACAAAACCTCCAAGTAACTTTCTTTTCCAATCAAGGGGGGTTTGATCATCAATCGGGGGTGGATGCCGAAAGCCAAAGAGGATGATGAGGATGAGAAGGAGAAACCATCCTGGATTGTAAAATACAGTGATAAAAGCCATCACGGCAATGGCAATGAGGAAGATAACCCGGCTCCTTCTTCCAAAGAGGCCATAAGCGATATGGCCTCCATCTAACTGGCCGATGGGAAGGAGATTGAGTGAAGTGACAAAGAGGCCTACCCACCCGGCAAATCCGATTGGATGGAGAAAAATCTCATAATTTTCTGAAACCTCTCCCAAGACTAAGCGTTGGATGAAGGAGAAGAGGAGGGGGTCTGCTAGGCGAAGCACTCCCTCTTTAATGTGTGAGATAGGGACCACTCTGGAGAGTTTTAAACCGATTACAATGGCCGGGATACTGAGGATAAGACTGATAAAAGGCCCAGCCACACCGGTGTCGAAAAGGACCTTTCGAGAGGAAATGGTGCTTTCCATGCGAATCACTGCACCTAAAGTTCCGAAAGGGGGAAGGGGAAAGGGCAAAAAAAAGGGCAAAGTCGCTCTTATCCCATACCTTCGCGACATCAGATAGTGCCCCATTTCGTGTCCAAAGAGGATGAGGATAACTGCAAAAGAATAAACAGGGCCTCCAACGAACCACGTGGAGGCCACTGTCAAGATGAATAGGATTATATGGATTC
>CAZEKS010000586.1:0-2050 GCA_964512795.1 uncultured Syntrophaceae bacterium | reverse complement strand
ATCTCGGCAGGATCACCGAAGTAGATGCAGTGGGCAAGGCAGATATTATCAGCACAGGCCGGATAGAGGCCGTTCATAACCCTGTCGTAACAGAGGTTGCACTTCCGGACAAACCCGCTTTTTTCATCAAAGATGATTGCATCATAAGGACAGGCCTGTATGCAGCAGCTGCCGCACGAGATACACCTTTTTGCCTCCTGAAAGGCCACTTTCTTCGTAAACCCCTTTTGAACTTCATTGAAGTTCTTTACTCGCTCTTGAGGTTTTAAGCAAGGCATTTGAGCCCGAGCAGCCGGATCGTATTTTTCTTTCTGAGGGTTAGTGATTGCCTTCAATTCTATATCTCTATCTAATCGAAGATCCTGGCCTCCTATATATCTGTCGATGGATAGGGCGGCCTGCCTTCCATCTGCAATAGCTTCGATAACGCTTTGTGGACCCCTTGCCGCGTCTCCCCCTGCGAAGATGTCCGGGTCATCACTTTGAAGTGTCAGAGGATCAACATTCATTGTCCCCCATCCGGTCAACTTACAGGCACATTCGGGCGTCAAGTAGCACCAATCTGATTCTTGCCCTAAGGCTGTGATCACGGCATCTACGTTAACTATAAATTCCGAGCCAGAGATAGGTTCGGGTTTCCGCCGTCCGCTCTCATCCGGGTCTGTCAAACGCATTTTTATGCATTCTATTGCTTTGATGCGCCCGTTTTTACCGATGAATCGCACGGGTTGGGTCAAGGTATTAATGGAAATACCTTCTTCCTGGCACTCTATAATTTCTTCCGGTCTCGAAGGCATTTCCTCCAAACCACGTCGATATATAATAAAGGCGTTTTTGGACCCCAACCTGCGAACTGATCTGACTGCATCCATAGTGGCATTGCCTCCACCAATCACTGCAACAGTTTTCCCCAGTCTCATTGGTTTTCCGAGGTTGACTTGGCGAAGGTAGTCTAATCCTCTATAAACACCCTCCAAATCCTCTCCCTCAATCCCCAGTCGGATACTTTCTTGTGCACCAATGGCAATGAAAAAGGCCTTGAATCCCTCTTTGCGCAATTGAGCAATCGTTATATCCTTCCCCACCTCTACACCGGTTTTCATGGTTACGCCCAGATCGCGAATAAGCTGAATCTCTGCCTCGACAATTTCGCGGGGAAGACGATAGGACGGTATGGCCATTGTGAGCATGCCTCCCAGGACGGGGGCCTTTTCAAAAATAGTCACCGGATAGCCTTCCTGCGCAAGATAGTATGCACAAGTCAAGCCGGCAGGGCCGGATCCGACAATGGCGACCTTTTCGTCTTTTTTGTCTTTAATCGCTGGCATATAACGCCTATTTGCCTTCAAATCCAGATCAGCGATAAAACGCTCAATAGAGTGTATCGCTACGGGTTCATCAATTTGATTCCGGTTACAATCAGATTCACAGGGGTGATGGCAAACCCTCCCACAGATGGATGGGAAAGGGCTTGCTTCTTTGATGAGTTGCAGGGATTCCTGAAATTTCCCTTTGACAGCAAGGTTAACATATCCCTGGACATCGATGTGAGCCGGGCACCCCTTCTTACACGGAGACGTTTCCTGTTTTTCCGCTCCAGACTTGCCCGGCACTGCATTACAGCCAGTACATTTTTCATTGTCGAGGAGGACAATGCCTGTTTTTGGATCCTTGGTAATGGCATCTTCGGGGCAGACCTTAACACAGATGGGTTCATCGCAGTGCTTGCAGACGTTCACACGCCACATGAAATCGAGCTTCCCATTCATGACTTTCGGGCCATCCCCCCAGACAGACAGGTACTTGATACCATTGTTTGTATGGACTGGATTGGACTCCTGTTTGCAGGCTACTTCACAGGTCTTACATCCCCAGCAGGCATATTCTTCGATAATCAGTGCATACCTGTTCATGGCTGGCCTCCTTCTTTCTTCTCGGGATATATACTGCACAGGAGTGTCCTTATGTTTGAGGCACCCATTGCGGGGTCGCATCCCTCTAAGGCATTATCTGTGAGGATGTTAATATTTGACTCATCCCAGCCATGACC
>CAZEKS010000585.1:0-2050 GCA_964512795.1 uncultured Syntrophaceae bacterium | reverse complement strand
AGATCATTGAGACAAGGACAGCGAATACCACTGCCTTGACAAAGCCTCCTGTGACATCCTCCAATTCCACGCTGGCCCGCACGCGGCAAAAGTAGGTGCCCGCCTTGAGGCCCATCAGCATCACACCCGTGATGAACCCACCGAGGATACCGACGAGATCAAAGAGGGCCGTCAGCAGGGGAAAACTGATGATGGAGGCGGCGATCCTTGGACTGACCAGATACCGGAGCGGATCAATCCGCATAGTGTCCAGGGCGTCGATCTGCTCGGAGATGCGCTGGATGCCAATTTCTGCAGCCATGGAGGAGCCTGCTCGAGCCGTGATCATGATGGCCGTGAGCACGGGGCCCAGTTCCCTGATCAACGACAGCGCAACCGCTGACCCCAGGACGCCCGCTGACCCGAACTTCACCAGCGTATGAAAAAGCTGAAGTCCCAGAACCATGCCGGTGAACAGGCCGACAAGCATCACGATCGTGGCAGACCTGGCTCCGATGAAATAGACCTGTTGAATGACTATAGAAAACTGCTTGCGATGAAAGATCATCAGAAATGCCCTGACAAGAAAGAGGACCATCGCCCCGAGTTCATTGACCCAGCGTATCACCGTCCTGCCCAGGGAGGCCACAGTGGATGCCAAAAAGGTAAAATTGAATGAACCTTCACGCTTAAGTGTTTTCATCATTATTTATAAGGAAGATGGCGATGTTCCTTGCCTCCTTCTTTTCACCATTACAGACATACTCCCAAGGATGGAAGACAGACGAAGCACGGTGATTCATATCTCAAGATGAAATCCCATCCTTACCCCCTATTTTACACTTTGTCACTTCTCATCCACTTGCTTCCGTTTCAAAGTTTCCGATGGAGTTCCGATCATCCTTAGGAAACAAATATAGAATACCATAATCAGTGAATGTGTCAATTGGTTCTGCATCCGAAGAACAAATACTTTCTACTCCCCCTTCCCTGCCTGCCGGCATGCGCACGAGAGAGGATAGGATTCGGTCACAATGAGTCCCTACACCTGAGTTGACAATACATCCCCCACGAACTTCCAACCCCTTAAACGACCATCACTCATTCTTGCAATGATTTCTTGGCACGCTTTTTCGTAATCTTCAAACAGATCTTCCGAAACCAAGACAAGTCTATTTATGCCCCGAATCTCCTTGACTTCGAGATGATTAGCATTAAATATTGCCTTTTCGGATCGTCGAAGGAGTTCTAAGGGTGACTCCGGTAAAATAACATGGTATAGACCGCAACGTAGATTCTCATATAAGTCAAAGGGCCTTCCACTCCCTTGATTGAATTTACGGTAGGAGGTTGGAAAAAGATCATAAATTGCTCTTCTGAAGCGTGGAGCGCTCAAACCCTTAGCTGAAAAAGGCTCTGAATCAAGACAGGCCCCCAAAAATTCTACTCCTTGGCAGATCAGGCTAAATGAAATATAATGATGATCCTCGTCTTGTTGAATCTTTTTGAATTCATCTATCAAAATGTTTTGGATGAAATCCAAGATTTTCATCAAATGCGTCCCCGTCATCCTAAACCTAAATTGTATTTTACTCGAACGCAGAACGATACTCAACTCCCGCAATTCTGAAAGAGAACAAAACAGCGGTGCATTCACCAAGATCCCTCAGGGCCTGCCGCCGCTCTCATCTAAAGTGTGCCGGCCAAAACCAAGGCGCCATGCCGGCCATCATAGTCCCAAATCCCAGCATACTCTGCACAGACTTCTAAATCTTATTGCTACAAATAGGAGAAAATGTTATCTTTAATTTTAAAAACTCCAAAGGGAGCTTTGCATGCATCACGTTGGAATTATTGGAACGGGCTCTTATGTTCCGGAAAGGGTCCTTACCAACTATGATCTGGAAAAGATGGTGGAGACCAGTGACAAATGGATCTTAGAAAGGACAGGCATCCGTGAGCGAAGGATTGCAGCGGAAGAAGAAACCAACGTTACCATGGGCCGACTTGCCCTTGAAAGGGCCATAGAAAACGCACGCATCGACCCCACAGAAATTGAGATGCTCGTGGT
>CAZEKS010000584.1:0-2053 GCA_964512795.1 uncultured Syntrophaceae bacterium | reverse complement strand
ATAATCATACCCAAGAGCGATGATATTATCGTTGATCTTGGAGAAATCATCTGTGGAGTCTAGTTGATTCGGCCGATTTTTCAGCCTTGGAATGTAACCCTTCAATCAAAGGGGGGAAACATCGGGTAGGGGAGGCTTCAACCTCCATCGGCAAGCGTGGTGTTCTCGATTTTAGAAGCGAATGAAATCCAGTATGTTGATGGTTAATTTGGACGAGGGTGTTTCCGGTTGGACATAAACATTGTGCCAGCACTTAGAGGAGATGGCGATTAATCCGTGCCTCGATTCTGTTCCATAGGGGAGGGAGTTATGTATTGGATAGGTAGAATGTTTAAAACATTGTTGTTGATACTACTATTTACCTTTCTGGGGGTCTTTAAAGGAGAGGTCGCTTTCTCACAATGTTCAATGAATGCGACCCCCGTCAGTTTCGGTAATTATGATACCTTTTCAAGTGCACCCCTCGACGCCGTTGGGACCATCACCGTAAATTGTCCGAGGAATGTAAGGACGGCCACCGTGACGTTAAGTGTCAGCTTGACCTCCGGAAGCTTTAATCCAAGGAGGATGAGGCGGTCAGCGGGAAGTGATTTATTAGACTATAATGTTTATACCGACGCAGCCAGGACTACGATATTCGGAGATGGAACCGGAGGAACGAGTCGGGTACGGCCCCGCAGACCCCCTGGCCCGCGTGTACCTTGGAGTGCGAACATTACCATGTATGGCAGAATCCCTCCTGGTCAAAATGTTTCGGTCGGGGCTTACTCCGATACACTTACGGCTACTGTCACTCCTTAGATGATTAGAGAAGAGAGGCCGTTACCCTAAAGGGGAATGGATAAGACCCTGGCTGGATATTCTCCTTAAGCTGGAGTCTATAAGAGAGATCCTTTAGTTCAATATTGCTTCCTGAAAAGGGTTGATGAACGAATCCACCATGGGGTGAAAGAGTAACCGTTCTTCCTTTATCCATCACCATTACTTCCTTGAAAAGTTCGTTGCTGCCTTCAAAGAATAGCGCATAACCATTCCTGGCGTTCGTTTTAACCTGTAAAATCGTCCCGGAGGGGATGTCAATAAATCCTCTTTTGAGATCACCCTTGGTTACGTTGATCAAGGGTTCTTGGTGAATAGTAGATTGTGAGATCCTCGCCATCACGGTTGCAGATACCACGATGGTGGCCTTACCGTTTCCGGCAAAACTGAGACCATTGAAATACGCCGTTATCACGATTACTAATAATGTTAGTTTTGATATATTTTTGAGGTTCATCACACCTCTTTATAGAGCAATACCCATACCAAAGAATGGATAAATGTAATTCATTGAAATTATTATGTTTTTTTTATTGAAAAGTGAAGGAAGGAGAGCGGAGGAACAAATTGTCTTTGATGGATTTCATATTCTTTGATTTTCTCTCAGGCGTTTACAAGGTTTTCTAAGACTTTATGTTACTTTACAAGTGACAGGTTGTCCAAAAGGAGCCTAAATTGGAATAATGGAATAGTGGAATGATGGTTAAAAACGAATACCTTCTATGTTTGGGTGTAAAATTTTAAATTTTTACTATTTCTCATAGTAATGTTTATCAAACAGACTGAATTTAGACCCAATATTCCAACATTCCATCATTCCATTTGTATTTTGCGAGACCTTAGGCTGGCCCTTTTTTCTCAAAACGGTAAAGCGTTCTCGGGTTGACCTTAAGAATTTCTGAGGCGATTCTTTTGTTTCCGCTGACCTCTTTGAGTATTTCTTTTATATATTCGGACTTGATATCATCGAGAGATTTACGATCCTTCACTCCTCTTCTAATCATTTCTGAAAATCCTTCCGTCAGATCTTGAGGTAGGTCGTTGGGCGCCAAATAATCCTGATCGGTCATGATCACAGCCCTTTCAATGGTATTTTCCAATTCTCTGACGTTCCCCGGCCATTGATATTCTAAGAGGAGTTTCATCGCCTCTTTGGAGATTCCCTTGACCTCCTTTTTCGCTTCTTTGGAATAGAGATCAAGAAAATGGTAAGCGAGTAAAGGGATATCTTCTT
>CAZEKS010000583.1:0-2061 GCA_964512795.1 uncultured Syntrophaceae bacterium | reverse complement strand
ATGGAATGGCTTCTGCTCAAGGCGCACCTTCTCTATTATACCCGATCGAAAAAAGCGATTCAGGATATCTGGCATCACATCAAGAAACATCGTTTGGGTATCCGGACGTTCCTTCGTTTTCTAAAAGACTATTTCGGGGGCTAATATGGAGGAACGTCACCCCCGATCTCTTAATCGGTTTGTATACCTCTTCCTCTTTCAGTTTTGCTCGACGCTCATCCCCCGGTCGATTCAGAAATTCTTCAGCGTGGTCGTGGGAGATCTTTTTTACTTTCTGATGAGAAAGACGAGAGCCCATGTCCGAAAAAATATGGAAGGGGTGAGCGGAGGAAGATGGTCAAAGGAAAGAGTGGATGTCTTAACACGGAGAACATTCCAGAACTATGGCCAATACCTTTTGGACTATATGGTGATGCACCGCCTCCGTCCATCCAATAAGGACCAATGGGTTGAACAAGAGGTGGGCGCGGGTTACATGATGGAAGCCCTTCAAGCGGGAAAAGGAGCCATCTGTATTACGCCTCATCTCGGGAATTGGGAGATCGGGGGGTTGCTCTTTTCCTTCAAAGGAGGAAAGCTAAATGTCCTGACCCTTGACGAGAGAGATTTAGATACCAGGTCTTTTCGGGAGGAGATGAGAAGAAGAAGGGGAATAAAGATTCTCTATATCAATCCAAAGGACGATTCTCCGATGGCTATTCTGGATGCCGTCAAAGCTCTTCGGCGAAATGAAATCGTGGCGATGTTGGGGGATCGGATAGAGTCTCAAAAGACCATGGTCTTCGATTTCTTTGGGAGGAAGACGGCCTTTCCCGTCGGTGTGGCCATTCTCGCTATGGCCACAGGAGCCCCGGTTTTACCGGTCTTCGTAGTAATGGAAAGAAATAGGAAGTATCGAGGCATTATTGAACCCCCGATCTATTTTAATCCCTCTTCGAGAGAGGATAGGGAGACCGTCATTCGTGAGGGGATGGGAAGATTGATCAAAAACTTTGAAGCCTATATCGAAAAATATGTAGATCAATGGTATAATTTTTATTCTTATTGGAATGATTAAGAGAGGGTCCGAGGGGTCACGGGTTCAAGTGGTCTGGTGAATCACGGCCAATCCTTGAACCCACGAACCCTTGAATCCTTGAACCCTTTAATTATACAGAAGAGGAGAAAAATGGTTGAACCAAATGATCAGTTGATCGAAAAGATCAAACAGCTCATCATCCAGAGATTGAAACTTGCGGACATAACTCCCGAGATGATTGAGACCGATGCCCCTCTCTTTGGTGAGGGCCTCGGACTGGACTCCATCGATGCCCTGGAACTCGTCCTGGGCTTGGAGAAAGAGTTCGGGGTCATCATTCCCGATGCAGAGGTGGGGAAGAAAGTCTTTCAGTCCGTGAGAACCATGGCACAATATGTTTTGGAACAGCAGGGGGCCACATGAAAGCATCAAAAGGAAAAACGGCTTTTTGCTTTCCCGGCCAACTTGAAGAGAAGCCGATCTTGGAAGATCATCATCCTCTGAGGGAAGATACACATTTTAAGGAGTTATTAGTTAGGGCTTCCAACCAGACGGAATTCGACCTCCTCAACTTCTCATTCGGGGGTGAGGAGAAAGAGGAGGATTTCAGCCTTAAGCTGCAGATCTCGACCTACATCCTTTCTATGGTCTACTTCTATCGTCTCCGAGCCGCAGGATGGAATCCGGATATTTTTGCCGAACATAGTATGGGAATCTATGCAGCGTTAGCTGCCTCGGAAGCCATCAGTTTTGAAGAAGGCCTCCTAATCACCGAAGCCGTCGGCCGGCTCCTGCAAAGAGAAGGGACAATTCGCCGGGGAGGCATGGCCAGCATCATCGGTCTTCCGTTAGAGGAAGTTCAAAAAGTCTGTCAAGATCTCAACAGCTTTCAACTCGCCATTGCCAATTATAACGGCTCGATGCATTTCGTCCTCTCCGGGGAAGAAAAGGGGGTGGAAAAGGCGATTTCTCTTGCTCTTTCCAGGAAGGCCGTCTCTGCCACTCGCCTTGCTTTCAATACAGGTCTTCATTCCCCTTTGCTT
>CAZEKS010000582.1:0-2063 GCA_964512795.1 uncultured Syntrophaceae bacterium | reverse complement strand
AAAGAAGCCAACAAGGCCATCCAGGCGACGTCCAGAAGGCCGCGCCTGATGGCTATCGTTAGCACTATAGAAAATATGGAATAAAGACAAATGACATTAGATAATCAGCAAACAGAATTACTGGTGAAGGAGTACCAAGCCACACAAGAGATGATCAGGTATTATGATGACCTGACCATGCGCTTTGGCGGCATGACTCAAGCAGGTGTGCTGATCTTTATCGGCCTTGCCTTCGGCCTGCTGACCAAAGACAAGTCAGTATTTCTCTATGTATTCCCAGTGGTCATTCTATTTGTGGCGATGTCTAATATTCTGATCCACATGTGGTTCAAGAGACACAGGAGCATTTCCCAGATAAAGATTCGTCGCATTCTTCAGATCGAAAAGGAATTAGGCTGGAGACAGTTCACGATGGTTGATGAAGCGATCAAATCGGGAGAGATCGAATCGAGGCCGGTGAGAAAGATGCTCAAAATCTACTATTTTGGTCTCCCTGTAGTTCTTGCGATTGCCTACTTGATGGTTCTCTGCTGCTTATGATAACGAGAATAAAATCACACGGTGCTAACCAGCGGCTACCTTTAGGTGAATAAAAGTCAAGCTTCTCCCAAAAATCTACTCAATCCTATTGGGCCTACTGAAGGCAGAAGACCTCTTGGGCCATAGCTGCAGGATGATCGGCTTTCCTAAAAGCCCCAGGATCGTTTTTTCAGAGGCACCCTATGTCTCGGGAGGGAAGTGAGGGTCTTGCCTTAACCCATTTGGATCCAGTCTTGTAAAGTGGCATTGATAGACCCTTACTTTCGTCACAAGTATGATTGCAGAGATTTCTAAATGGAAGGATTACAGTTTGATTTCGATGACGGCCTTTTCTTTCAAAGTGCTGACATATTGTTTAAATGCCTTCTCCATTTCACTTTCATAATAATCTGCCTTAACCTTCTCTTGGACCTCCTCAAAGGGGAAAGGATCCATTCCTTTTCGATTAAGGAGTTTAATAATATGGAAACCAAATTCAGATCGAACGATCCCACTCACCTCTCCCACCTTGAGACGCAGCGCCTCTCTTTCAAAGGCAGGGACGAGTTCCCCCTTTTTTAAATAACCTAAATCTCCCTGATTCTTACTCGACGCATCTTCTGAATAGAGAAGAGCCATCTCCCCAAAATCCTCTCCCCCCTTAATTCTCTCTAAGACTTTCTGAGCCTTCCTCCTTATTTCACCCATCTCCTCCGGTGTTGCCTCTTTTGGAATGGCAAACAGGATATGGCTGGGGCGATAGGTTTCATTGGTTCGATAGCGATCCATATTCTTTTGATAAAATTCCCTTAACTCTTTTTCTCCAGCTTTCGCTTCGACCTTCAGCGACCAACTGATTAACTTCTTACGTTGGAGGCTTTTTCCGATCTGCTCCTTATAAGTTTCTAAAGTCAGACCTTCGACGGCTAATGCCTTTTCTAAATCCTCTTGGGTGACAGCGTTTCGCCGTTTGACTTCCTCCAGAGTGGCTTCTATCTCTTTACTGGAAATTTTGATTCCAGATTTTTTCACTTCCTGGTCAATTAATTTTTCCTCAATCAGCTTTTCCAACACCTGTCGACAGAGCGTCTCCACTCGGTCCTGCTTCTCCAAACGATCCTTGGTCACGATCTCTTGTTTAAGAGGGTTGGTCCACTTTTCAACTTCGGAGAGGGTGATAATTTCTTGATTGACCACAGCCACCACACGATCAACGACCGCCTCACTGAAAGAAATCGGTCCGTGGCAAAAGAGAAAAAACGCAAATAGTAAAAAGAACCTTTTCATCTTCTCATTTCTCCCTGTCATGACCTGAGCCATTTCTTATTGATCTTCACTTTTGCTTTCCCTTTGAGGTCTTTAAACCACTTCTCATACCTCTTCTCCCCTTTCTTTTGCCCAAGCTCCTGGAGAATCCCTAATTTGGCTTCTTCAAATGGAATCTGTCGGGGTTCGGTTTTTTCTTCCAATTTAAAAATATGATACCCATACGGGCTTTTGATCACCTCGCTGATCGCTCCAACCTCCATATTAAAAACATAGTC
>CAZEKS010000581.1:0-2065 GCA_964512795.1 uncultured Syntrophaceae bacterium | reverse complement strand
TGGGAATCAGATCGTAAGCCAGGATTCGATTGAATGCTCCATTGGCACGGGTTCTTGCGGCAAAGAGACCGTAGGTTATGGTCTGGGCATAGAGGTCGGCAAACTCATCCGGCTTAAGGTTGAAAATGAGATGTTTCTGGAATGCTTCATAGAAGCCAAGAATCTTCTTTGCGCCTGCGTTGGATGTTTCGCGCAGTTCCTCTTTGATAACTTGATCTCTGAGGAAGCGCGTGCGTGTGGCGAGTTCTTTTGCAAGACTCTCAGCGGTGAACTTCGTCGGTAGCGAGAATTGAAAGAACCTCTCGAGTAAGGCCAAGAATTCAACGGTGTGCTCAGCAGGAGGAATGGTTTTTAGCTTTGTCGGAATATACGGGCGCGCGAGCAAAACGTTAGCAACACGCTGGCCATTTCGGTAAAGCCGGAACTCATAGAAGCTTGTGAGGATGAGATTAGGAAAAGTGGAAATATATCGCTTCAATTGGTCTGAGGTCTCGATCTCATCGAGATTAGCTCTCGGTGGCTTCGCTTCAACGTATCCGACTTGGGAGTGCTTGCCGTCCCAAACTCGAAAGTCCGGATTGCCTGCTTCGGTCTTTTTTGGCAGTACAGTGACGTGAGCCTTCTTTTTCCTCTCCTTTTCGGAGAACTCTTCAAGAAGTGCCGCAAGGGCAGGATAGTAGGATTCCTCACGAGCATCTCCTTGCTTTGTGATTGATGCGATTTTGTTGATATATGTGTCTATCATGGTCTATCCAATAAACGGCTTACAATGAATCTTAATATGCATTGTGGAACATCATGGCTGTAATATATACCTTTTTTTGATTTTTTGGAAGTACTGAGTTCAGGAAGGAGTCAATACTAAGTCCTTCGATTCATAAATTCGATAACGAATTCATTTACTCAGGACTTAGTGCTGAGTGAGTCATTTCGATATTACAAATAACCAAAATACGTTACCGTATTTACGAATCGAAGCAATAAGCTTGACAGTGCCAGTTAGTTCAAGTCTTGACTTTCGCGGTTAATTCCTTCAGGGTCGCCCCATAAATGCCAAAGGTTTTTGAATCGAAAAGCACGAATCGGACGAGTTTGATTTCAAGATGGTCTTTCAGGTAGTCCATCACCGTTTTTAAAGCGATACGGGAACCCTCTTCCACGGGGTACCCATAAATTCCCGTGCTGATCGAGGGAAAAGCAATTGAAGAGATTTTATTCTGGGTGCATAATTCCAGACTCTTCCGATAAACGCTCGACAAAAGTTCAGGATCTTTGGGTGATCCTGAATATCTTGGGCCCACTGCGTGCATCACATATTTTGCCTTGAGATTCCCTCCTCCTGTGATTACCGCAGAACCTGTCGGGCAACCTTTATACTTCGCTCTCAGCTCCGACATAATAGAAGGACCACCTGCCCTGTGGATGGCGCCATCCACTCCACCCCCTCCTGCCAGTGCAGAATTGGCAGCATTTCCGATGGCCTCGGTGTCCTGCTGGGTGATATCACCCTGGACCACTTCCAACGTTGATTGATGGATGGTTGCTTTCATCTTTCTTCTCTCCCTTTATCCCACATCTGTCTCAGTCTTGAGGTTATCCATATCAGAAAGAGTTGGCCTCGTCAATAGAGGAGGGTAGCTTGTCCACCCCCAGTTTTTCATTCTAACCATCCCGCTTGGTTTGGATTAAATATCTTTGACCCCATGAGCGAACCCCTCTTGGAGGCTTCATAAGGCCGTCTTTAATGGGAGAGGTAACAGGCCCAATACATGAGCGTGGGTTACGCATGACGTTTGAACCAAAGCACTCAATCGCTAAGTGGTGCGGCCGATGAAGCCTCTCCGGGCGGCTCGCCCAGGGGAATCCTTTCTGATCCTTAGCGAAGAACAAAAACTGGGGGTGGGCAAGAGGAGAATAGTTGGGAACGACGTCTGGCGGGTATCCAAAAGACTCAACAGGTTCTTTTCCATAGACCCTTATTGTTTCCTTGACCGGTTTTCTCCTCTGAATACTCCTGACCATCATCAATAAAAAAGGGTGAGAAAACCTCTCCCACCCTTCTCCA
>CAZEKS010000580.1:0-2070 GCA_964512795.1 uncultured Syntrophaceae bacterium | reverse complement strand
GGCTTCTTGGCCATGCAGATTTACAAATGGCAACAAGGTATGTGCAGGATGTTTCCAAACAAACGGATAAAGTAATTGAAAATAGCAGGAAGTACGTAATTCAGGAAAAAACTTGAAGAAGATGGTTTTCCTTTGGAACTGAAAAGATACGGGGTCAACTTAGGCAGGGGCGACGCTGAAATCAGGGAAATGAAGGCGAGAGCTAAAGACGAGTTGTTTCCGGTCCTGACTTTGGATGAACAGAAATCCTTTGACATGCAGAAGGTTCTTAATGAGTTGAACAGGGTCTTTAAAGGTGTTGAGTGAAACCTCGGTGAGCAAACTTGTAGGGAAATAAGAGTGTAGCCACTTTTTGACCTACTAATTCATAATTCAAATACAGGCGTTTCTAAGTTGTTATGGGAATGAACGTTACATTAATGCTAACAAAGACTTATAACACTGGCAGAGAATCAGGCGAGCACCGCAGGAGCACCAAACGAGTAAGTTCTGTGCGCGCGCACTGATTTTTAAATGCTGGCAGGACCGACCCAAAAGATTCCAGGAAAACCTAAACCGGTTAATAATCCACATCACAGTGCTGCTATAAAAATTTACCTGTCTTTAGTCCTTTGCTCGGGCAGGTTCCTTGCCAGCATAAAGGGCCTTTATCTCGGCCTCGCTAAGGGCATAGCTATAGATGCGGACGTCATCGATCAGGCCGTTCCAGTAGCGCTTCGTCTCTTCCGCGTTTTCGCTTTTGCCAATCAGAACAGGGAACTTGCTTATATGGATGAGCCCCGAGGCCTCTTGGAAATTGTCCAGCACACCATCCACATACAGACGTATCTCTGTCCCATCATATAGGCCCGCGACATGATGCCATTTCCCATCGTTCACGTCCATCGTTTCCTCTACCGTTTGCCCCGATACTTTACTACCAAACAACCAGGCCTTCTCTCCCACGAAGGTGCACCCGAATTTCAAGATGGCTCTGGGTAACTCCCAACTGGAGCGCAGACTCCAGACCGAGTCTCCCTTGGTGACTATAGCCACCCCATCCCTGCCGAGCTCGTTGACTTTTATCCAGACCGCGACCGTAATCTGGTCGGTGATGTCAAAGGCCGTATCGTTCCCGCAGTCCACATAGTCGCCATCACCGTCCAGACACAGAACATTACCTCTTTCGGGGTCTGAAATAATCTTCGCATCACCGATGAGCTTGCCGTGCAGATTGTTACCGGATGAGTCAACGACATTACCATCTTTAGCTTCGTCAAATTTCCAGCAGGCAACTATTAACACAGTTGAGCATCTCAAGTTCTATCCATAGTTGCCCCCGCCATAAATTTTCAGGTTCCGCTTCTGTCAACAAAATTGACAGCCCTTTAAGTTTTTCCAGATAAGAGTTGGTCCACGCAGTCCGCCCTTTTGGCATCGAAAGCCCTTCTCGCTCCAGAATAGACCTAATATTATTCTTGACCTGTGTACGACGTTTAATCAACTTTTGGCGATAGTGGATTAATGAACGTTTCTGCCTGACCTTTTTCTCGGGCATGTGCACAGTGGGTAATTGGTTCATAATGGAAAGCTGTGCCAGCTTTAATGCGTCGGTCCTGTCGTCTTTACGTTTGACATTTTTCCATCGCCATGCCTCATGATTGGCGTTGGCAACTTGTACTTCAATCCCCAGCGCCATGCCAATGTCATAAACCCAGCCAGCTGTCGGAGAAACCTCTAACACGACCCGGTCCGGCGAACGCGACACCAACAAATCATGAATTTCCTGCGGTCTCATGGGGACCTTCTGATATTCGTACTCACCGGTTATGCTGTTATAATCACATGCCACAGCCTTGCTCCTCCCTGAGTCTATTGCTAAAATTTTCATGTCAGATCTCCTTTTATAATAAGGTTGTGTTCAAATAATTGGGCGATCTCATTGATCAGCCCGTTAGCGGAAATTGTATCCGCAATAACACACCTGTAGGAGGCCTGACTTTCATAGTTTCTTTTTAGTAGCAATGTTCATATACTACTGCACTTTCCAAAAAAATGAAGGTTAGTTTAGCTCTTTAACAAACGAGATTT
>CAZEKS010000579.1:0-2071 GCA_964512795.1 uncultured Syntrophaceae bacterium | reverse complement strand
ATTAATCTGTACACCTATGACCGTTTGACGCACGAGTCGACAATAACCGAAGTACGGTTCCAGGGGGTCGGGTCGCAACACTTTTTGGCCTCTATGATGTTTAAAAATAATACTAAGATTTTAGATCTACGTGGCGATGAGTGGCAGGTTGATGCCCGGGTTCTCAAATGGCGTGGAATGGCCATACTCCTCGGTTTCAATACACTTTACCGCCTCGATCGCTTGAGTGGTCGCTATCGGGACATCACCCAAGAGAGAACAGAGCTGCACACAGTTCACAGTCTAAGTGAAGAAAAAGGCCTGGATCTATGGATGATTGGTCGGAGGTACGCACACTGGATACCCTGGGTGGATGCTGTCTACGGAAGTGCCACCTATATGCCGATGGTTGACGGGGCAAGCTACACCGTATCTGTCAGCAGCACCGGGTTGCTCGCCCGGCCAAGCAATAATATTGCCCGCAAAGCTATAGGTGAATGGCGCTAATCGATAATAAATGTTGAAAACCTAAAAGTTCTGCAAGTGGAGTGAATGGAAATAGGATCGGAAATCAATAACCATCGCTGTAGGCTAATTCTTACTCTTTGTAGAGTGTACCTTAAAAAAATAAATCGATATTCAATTTTCGAAGAATAAAAGCGGGGTCAGAAATGGCTTCGCCTTTTATTTTTCAGCAGTGTGGAACTTTTTTCCTTTTTCACTCTCAGCGCAGCACAACATGGAAACCTGTCAACACGAAGGTCAAAATGAATTTTTATGAAAATTTCCGAATGCAAACCAGGTATATCAAGACCTTTCCGTCCATTGACGAGAAATCAAGATATACCTATATTTTTATGGAAGTTAGGACTTTATAAGATGGTCTTCAGATGGATTTAGATTAGGTTGAGTTTTTCTACGATGGTTTTGGCTTAGATTTCTTCTTCGCTTTACTTGCCGTTATCTTTTTCAATTCTGTCACACCTGCTATCAGTTTCGCCCATTCAGATTTTATCTGGTCTCTCTCCTTTTCAACTTTTAATATTCTACGATAGAGAGAAAGCACCCTCAAAAATATTTTTGCTTTCTCATCGTCCACCTGTTTCCCATCGCAATAATCCCTGAGATACTTCTCAGCCGCTGCTACTAATGGTTTAAAAAGTTCCGAGTCTTTTTTCTTCATATTTTTATTCTTTGCTTAGAAAATAACGTGTCCGTATCCGTGTCATGTGCCTGCACGCCGAAGTGTCTGCCTTCGCCAGAGCGGTTTCGCGCACGGCGTTCCGGCACGCAGGCGTGTCCGTAAAACATTGCCATAATTAGACACAAGGAAGAATATCATCGATGAGGCTCTCGCGCCTTGGGCAAGGGGTTCACTCCTGTCCGTTCATATTTTTTAACACAAACTCTGTAATATCCATCACGACAATAGGGATCTTTTTTCTTCGGGCCGTGGTCTGGATGGTACGGACGCACTGCTGACAGGCAGTGATCACCATCTCAGCTCCTGTGGCCTTGATTTCCTCGATCTTAGCCTGAGCCAGCCCTGCTGAGAGCTCGGGGTTCACCATCTCAAGGTTACCCCCTCCTCCACAACATACGCACTGCTCTCTATTTCCTTTCATCTCCACCAATTCAACGCCGGGAATGGCCCCCAGGATTTCCCGAGGGGCTTCATAAACTCCGCTGGCTCTCCCCAGGTCACAGGGATCATGATAAGTTACTTTCGTTTTCTTCTCTTTGAAGCGAATCTTGCCTTCGTCGATCAACCTCTTGACGAATTGGGTAGAATGAAATATCTCGATATCCGTTTTACATTGATCCATCCAGGTGTGGTAACAAGAGGGACAAGCAAAAACAATCTTTTCTGCCCCCTTCCCTTCCACCTTTTCCAAATTGTGTTGGATCATAGCTTCGGCATCTTTTTTCATCCCTGCTGCGATCAGGGGAAATCCACAGCACCATTCCTCCCCCCCGAGAATGGTGAAATCGACCCCGGCCTTATCCAAAATCTGGACAAAGGATTGAGGGATCCTCTTAGTCATCGGGAAATAGGAAGCCACACACCCAACAAAGTAGACCACCTTCGCCT
>CAZEKS010000578.1:0-2078 GCA_964512795.1 uncultured Syntrophaceae bacterium | reverse complement strand
CTTTGAGTTTCTCTCGAATATCCGAAGGGGAGGGCCCACCGATACCCATTAAGGGGGCGGTCTCTTGTCCTCTCCTCTCCAAATTGGCAATGATTCGGGTCTTTCTGTCGAAATCCTTCAATCCGGAGAGTTGCCTTTCCAGCTCCTCAACCTTCGCCAAGAAAAAATGAATTTGCGACGTCTGACCTTCCATCTCCTGGCGCAATCGATACACGTCGAAAGCCCTTTTCTTGACTTGGATGTAGTCGGACAAGAAGAAAATGGCGACAAGAAGGATAAGGGCTGAAAGGTAGAGTAAGGTCTTAAGCGACTTCTTACTAATCTTCAGCTGCCTGGTCCTGGAGGTGTGATGGCCAAAGAAAAGAATACTGATATATTCTTTTTCCAACCTAGTCCCCCTTGACTCATTGTGATCCGGGTCGAATCGAAATCTCTTGGAGAGACCTATTTAATATTAAATTTCGGATCTTTGGTCAAGTTTTTTTTCGAGGTTGGATAGCTCCAAATGGAGGTGGAAGAAAATCCAAGAATTATCAACTAAGTAGACAGCCGTCCCAGTGACTGGGTGACGGCAAAGACTATGGTTTAAAGAGCCATGTGAACCCCGCCGTAATTCTAAAGTCTGGCGCAGCCTTATTCATCCCGATCTCCACTCCTGCATCTAAAATCAGATTCTCATTAATGGAATAATATGTCCCCATGAGGCCTGAAAGAGGGTCATCCCCGTGTCGCCCGTTAAGATTGTTGATCCTAACCACTTCTCCCACTAAGGCCCATTTGTCTGTGAGAATGAATTGTCCTCCCAGTGAATAGTTCATTTCATTGTCCACACCATTCTCTCCGATAAAGGTATATCCAAGGTTTAGGTGAACAACCCACCTTTCACCAATTTTTTTTGTGGCAATCGCATTGATACCGAGATCTGTTTGGCCTGACCCCAGGCCCTTTGAGTTACTGGCAGTGGGAATTTTGAGGATACCCGAGACGGCAAGGGAAGGAATCCAGTCCTTTTCGTCGACGGGACGGTATTTCAGTTTCAATTCCGTGTCCCCAAGCCCATTCTCCCTTTTGCCCTCTTTGGGATCAAAGAAAAGATATCCACTGCCTATTCCCAGATCCAACTGTTCTAATAGACCGTAAGTCAAAGTCAGATTGGGATTGTATTCCCTGTCGTGGTTATCTTGACGCGTGGCATCGAACCCCGCCTCTAATTGGAACGTGTCCTTTTCGACCGTGTAGGCATCGTCCGTGGTAAGCGGGCGCAAAGCAAAAGCAGGCGAGGAGAGACAAAAAGAGAGTAACACCAAAAAAATAACCTTTTGCGCAGTCGATCGCTTCATTAACTTCCCGATACCCATCGCAATGAAAAAGATGCCGAGAGTGCCGATCAGACCCGAGAGGGCGGTTGATACTTTTTCATTCTTGATCCAAGGAATGGCATAATCAGAAAAAGGAGCATGTTCCCAGAATTTCCATCCCTCTGCTTTCTCTAAGAACCCTTTTGTCTCTGCCACTTTTTCGAGACCATCGGGAGAAGAGGAAGCAAAAGGGGACAGAAAGAGGGCCACGAGTAGGGATGCACCCAATCCAATCCAGATAAATCCATCAAGCCACCTTTTCATAAAGGGCTCCTTTCTTGGAATAAGTGACCACCAAATCAGGTCTTGTTTTTAAAATGAGGGAAACAGCGGTGGTCGTGATGATGGCTTCCCCAATGCCAATGAGTGCATGGATCCCCGCCATCGCCGGTAACGCCACTTTTAAAGGAGAGGTCCCCGAGACTGCCAACTCAATAGCCGCAGCGGAGGCCCCCATGACAATGGAAAGCCACGACGAAACAGCTAAGGCGATGAAGAATCCCTTCCGACTCTTCTGGAGCAAAGCATAGATGAGGGAGAAGATGCCATATCCTCCCAGGGATCCGATTATTCCCATATTGAAAATATTGGATCCAAGAGCCGTTAGCCCCCCGTCTGCAAATCCCAGACATTGGACAATCAAGACAATGGTCATGATCAGAAGGCTTGCCCAGGGGCCCATAAGGACGGAGGAAAAGACGGCTCCAAGGAAGTGGCCGC
>CAZEKS010000577.1:0-2090 GCA_964512795.1 uncultured Syntrophaceae bacterium | reverse complement strand
GTGGAGAATGGAATGCCAGTAAGGATGCTAAACTTGAGGCGCTCTATAAATTGTTAATGAAAAAGCATCCAAGCGATAAGATCATCTTCTTTAGCCAGTTTGCCGACACCATCTACTACCTTGAATCGCAACTTCGATTACGCGGGGTTCCAAAACTTGCCGGTGTGACAGGGGATTCGCCTGATCCAACAACCTTTGCTTGTAAGTTTAGCCCTGTTAGTAATGAAAAGCGGGATATTGTCAAACCAGAAGATGAGCTAAGGATCTTGATTGCAACCGATGTCCTGAGTGAAGGCCAGAACCTTCAGGACTGCTCTATCGTCGTTAATTATGATCTTCCATGGGCGATTATCCGTCTTATCCAGCGTGCAGGCCGTGTGGACCGTATCGGTCAGCAAGCAGAGAATATTATCTGTTACTCTTTTCTACCTGCGGAGGGTGTTGAAAGAATTATTCGTCTTAGGGCGAGGGTGCGTACGCGTTTAAAGGAAAATGCAGAGGTTGTAGGTACTGATGAAGCATTCTTTGAGGACGATCGTAACGACCAGGTTGTACTTGACCTTTATAACGAGAAAGCGAATATTTTGGAGGGAGAAGTTGATACAGAGGTGGATCTTGCGTCTTATGCTTACCAGATATGGAAGAATGCTATTACTAAAAAGCCGGATCTCCAAAAGATTATTCCTGAATTGCCGCCGGTAGTCTTTTCGACAAAGGCACACCAGCCTAAGGAAAGAGATCCAGAAGGTGTCCTCGTCTATCTAAAAACGGCGGAAGGTAACGACGCCTTAGCCCGGATTGACAAGGACGGCAATAGTGTCACCGAATCTCAGTTTGAAATCCTTAAATCAGCGGAATGTTTGCCTGATACGCCTGCTGCACCACGGCAGGATAAACACCATGAATTGGTTAAGAAAGGTGTTGAGCTTATTCTAGAGGAGGAAAAATCTGTTGGAGGACAACTGGGGCGACCATCGGGTGCCAGATTCCGTACCTATGAAAGACTAAAACGTTACGCGGAAGAGATAAAAGGCACGATTTTTGAGTCGAAAGAATTGCTCAAAGCTATTGATGACATTTACCGCTGCCCATTGCGTCAGTCAGCTATTGATACCCTTAACCGTCAACTACGAAGTGGCATCTCCGATCAAACTCTGGCAAACCTCGTCATTGCTCTCCGTGACGAAGACCGTCTCTGCATCAGCCAAGAAGAGGAGCAAGTTCAAGAGCCAAGAATTATTTGCTCAATGGGTCTTTCTCCCACAAAGTAAGGGTGCAATTTGATGGTTAATCTTGGAACAAAGGCCCGACAATGTCTTAAGGAGTTCGATCTTCGCACGCTTTTTATCGAAGAAATGGGTTGGGACCATCACGTTTCTTCTCTGGAGGTCTACGTTGATGGGTTTGCCTACACTTTAAAGGCGGTCGCTCAGAAACGGGGGATGGTGGTATTTGTCTGCCCCGCAGTGGATGATGGACCTATCCCTGACTAGCCCACAAGGCGGAAAATCGAGAAGCAAGTTGCGAAATCTGTCCACGAGCATCTAATCATTTACACAGACAAGGGTAATAAATTTCAAATCTGGCAGTGGGTTAAACGCGAGGCAGGAAAACCAACTCAATGTCGTGAGCACAGGTATTATTGCACCCAGCCGGGGGACTCACTTCTTCAAAAAGTGACCGCTATTGCTTTCAGCCTCGACGAAGAAGAAGGACTCACCATTGTTGATGTAACCAGTCGAGTCCGGGCTGGGTTCGACTTGGACCGGGTCACTAAGAAATTCTATGACCGTTTCAAATCCGAGCATGATACATTTCTGAAGTTTCTTAAAGGCATCCCAGATGAAGAGATGCAGCGGTGGTATGTATCGGTGATGCTTAATCGACTGATGTTTATCTATTTTATTCAAAAGAAACGTTTCCTGAACAATAATACGGACTATTTACGTGACAAACTCACCGGAAGTAAACAGCGAGGGAAAGATCGGTTTTATAAAGATTTCCTTTGTCCACTCTTTTTTGAAGGGTTTGCAAAAAAAGAAGATGAACGAAAAGCAACCATCAACCAACTCCTTGGGAAGGTACCTTTC
>CAZEKS010000576.1:0-2096 GCA_964512795.1 uncultured Syntrophaceae bacterium | reverse complement strand
TTCCTCCTTCTCCCAGAACGCCTATGGCATGGGCATCATCCACCATCACCCTGGCCCCATAAGTCTTGGCCAATTTGACGATGTTCGGGAGGTCTGCAATATCGCCCTCCATGCTGAAGACGCCATCGACGATAATCAATTTCCCTTTATCTTTAATTCCTTCGAGGGTACGCTCCAGATCCTGCATATCGTTATGTCGATATTTCTTCACCTTTCCAAAAGAGAGACGACACCCATCAATGATGCTCGCATGATCGTATTTATCAATGATCGCCACATCATTTCGTCCCACCAGAGCCGAAATGGCTCCCAGATTGGTTTGGTACCCAGTGGCAAAGACGAGGGCTGCTTCCTTGCGGAAAAAGCGGGCCAGTTTGTTTTCGAGTTCAACGTGGATTTCAAGCGTCCCGTTGAGAAATCTCGACCCGGCACAACCACATCCGAACTTTTCGATGGCTTTGATGGCAGCCTGCTTGACGCGAGGGTGGTTCGTTAGACCGAGGTAATTGTTCGAGCCAATCATGATGACTCTTTTTCCATTCACCACCACCTCGGCATCTTGGGGCGATTCGAGCTTGCGGAAGTAAAAATAGTAACCCCTTTCAACCACCTCTCTAATTTGTTCATTGACCTTGTCGCATTTTTCAAAGACGTCCATAGGCCACCTCGCTTTTTTAGCTATAGCCAATTCTCTTTCTTGTACCATTCAAAGGTCAATCGAGCTCCCTCGGCAAGAGAGACAAGGGGTTTGAAACCCAAAACCGTTCTGGCTTTTGTGATATCACAGACCCAGTTTTTCTGAACCATCTCTTCGACCTTCCCTCGATTGAGCAAAGCAGGTTTCCCCGTAAGCTTGGAGAGATATTCAGATAGAGAAGCCACTCCGTATATCATCCATTCTGGGAGTCGGATACAGACCGGATTCACCCCCATGGCGGAGGCGAAAATATCGCTGACTTCCTCCATTCGATAATCCTGCCCGTCGGAGAGGAAGAATATTTCTCCGCTCCCTTCTTTCTTATCGGAAGCCAGGAGGATGGCTTGGACAATATCCCCGACAAAACATAAGCTGATATGTTGCTCTTGGCTGTAGAAACAGGGTCTGATCTTTTTAGAGAGGAGTTTGAAGAAAGTGTAGATATCCCGATCTCTCGGACCATAGACTGCAGAAGGGCGGAGGATGAGAAGGGGCAACTCGTGTGTGTGGGCGAGGGCCAGGTCCTCTCCCATCCGCTTGCTCTGGCCGTAAGGAGAGACAGGTTCGCACAGATCCGTCTCTTTCTTCTGCCCTCCATTCTGGCAAGGTCCTGCTGCGGCCTGGCTTGAAAGATAAATAAATTTTTGGAGGGAAGGATTATGTTCAAGGCAGGCCCGGATGAGGTTTTCCGTTCCATAGGCATTGACTTCGAAATAAGTTCTTTTATCAACAGTCTTGGTCACACCTGCCAGATGGAACAACTGGTCCACTCCTGCGACAGCGCCTTTCAAGGAACTTTTGTCATTACAATTACCCTGAACCGCCTCAATGGGCAGACCTTCCAGCCACTTCAAATCGCTCAAGTTCCGGACGAGGCATCGGACTTGATCCCCTCGTTGTAAGAGAGCCTCTACGAGATGGCTTCCAATAAAACCTGTGGCTCCGGTGACCAATGATTTCAAAGATCTCTCCCTGTGCAAATTTTAAAATTCTATCCGTTTTAAGAGAATTGTCAAGAACCCTTTTCGATTTCTGAAAAAACTCAGAAATCTCTGATTACACCGATTATCAAACGATTACACAGATTAGAAACATACTGAAATTAAAGAAAAATCTGTGTAATCATTTTTTGAAATCTGTGCAATCGAGAGAACGTGAGGTAGTTTCTAAGAGCTCTTAAGAATTTATCTTAAGAATTTTTTTTTGACAAATTGCAAAAATTATATTAAGTTAATTGTATTCGTTTTGGTTTTTACCAAAATGGGTTACCTTTTCGGTAGCTCTTTTTTTTTATGCCCTTTTTGCAAATTGTAATAGTTAATCATTTCAACTGATTACAAAATAAATCCATAAAGAGGGGAGGTTGATTGCCATGGTTTGTCAAACTGTCAAAGTAGGA
>CAZEKS010000575.1:0-2098 GCA_964512795.1 uncultured Syntrophaceae bacterium | reverse complement strand
GCCGAGGAAGCCCTCCAGATCCTCGAGCAGACCGACCCCTACCCCATGGTTCACATATCCCTCAACCAGAGCGAGGTTAATCAGCTGATCTGCAACTGCCATAGATGCTGCTGCTCGCCCATGATCCACATGTTCACTCAGAAGAAGCACAAGTTCACCGACGGGATCGCCAAGAGTCGTTTCGAAGCGGGGGTGGATCCTGGAATCTGCAAAGCCTGCAAAGTCTGCCTGACCAAGTGCCAGTTCGGCGCTGTCCGGATGATCAAGGTTCCGGCCACGGGAAAGGAGCGATCCTCGGTGGACCCTGAGAAATGCATGGGCTGCGGGAGCTGCGTCGTCTCCTGCCGCAGCGGGGCCAGGTCGATGAAGGCCGTTCGCCCGCCGGAGCACATTCCCCAGCAAATCGCCCGGCTTTATTAATTGGTGTCCATCCGGGAACTTTCTCTCCCCTTGCGGGAGAGGGCTGGGGTGAGGGGGAACGAAAATGGAAAGCCTTAATATTTCTGGGTATTGTCACCCTCACACTCCCCCATTAATACCAAGTTGGTTCTTGCTTGCTCATTGTGGGCCAACACCAAAAATCCGAAAAAGATCGGTTTGAGGCATTGGAGCTTGAAATTTAGGATCATCTCCAAATTCGTTGATCGAATATTTTATGAAAACCTGCCAAGGGCCCGGAAGGAAAGTCAGATTGCGCCGCAAGCATCGGCGGGATATGGATTGCCATACCCTCCCTGCCTGCCTTCCGCAAAGCGCAGCGGGGGCGGGGAAAAAAAACTTCGATGAGGGGACAGGACACCCCCGCCACAGCCAAGAAGGGATGACTGCCTCATGATTGCAAGCAATATGACTTTCCTTCCGGGACCCTGGGATCATTCGACATTTCGAAAGTATCAGCCCTTCGGCATTCAACCAATTTGGAGATGATCCCAAATTTATTTGGAATTTGGGATTTGGGGCTTGGAATTTCTTTCTTGTGGCGGGAGATGAAATGGGTCTGTTTCATTGCCCCATGGGATGTGCCTACTACGAAGACGAGCCCTGCATCGATTGCGGTCTCTGCCTGGCCACTACCCAGGAAGAAATGGTCCTGGCTTCCCAGAGGATCAGGGATTATCTGCGGGTCCACGCGGGAAATCGGAAGGGCCCCAGCCGGAAGATCGCGGTCTGCGGCAAAGGGGGAACCGGCAAGACGATCGCCGTGACCCTGATGGCGGCGGCATTCCGTGAATTGGGTTTTTCCGTCCTGGTGATCGACCTGGACGAATCGAACCCGGGACTGCGCAGGATGCTGGGGTTCGGCCAGGCGCCCAAGCCCCTCCTTACGGTCATGGGAAAGGGTCCCAAGGGAGAAAAGCCCAAAGAGGCGTGGTTCACCCGGGAAGAGATGGGGATTCAGGATATCCCCGGCGAGTTCCTCCAGGGGGGCGACAGCCTGAAATTTCTGATGGCCGGGAAGATCGAGGATCCTTTCCAGGGCTGCGCCGGTGCCCTCGCCGACCTGGCCCGGGACCTGGTTCAGAAGCTGGTTCTCAAGGACAAGGAAATCATTCTGATCGATACCGAGGCCGGGGTGGAAAGCTTCGGCCGGGGGGTGGAAAGGCACGTGGACACGGTCGTCATCATGGTTGAGCCCTCTGCCGAATCCATTGCCCTGGCCGAGAAAATCAGCTACCTGGCCGACGGCATCGGAGTGAAAAAAGTAAGGGCCATCCCCAATAAAATCCCGTCGGAAAAAATCGGCCAAAGAGTGGCCGAGGAGCTGGAAAAGAGGAAAATCAAAGCTCTGGGGACTCTCTTTGTCGATGACCAGATCAGCGAAGCCAGCCTGGAAGGAAAGGGCCCCTCGCCCCACTCCAACGCCCAGAGATGCATGAAGGAAATCGTCCAGCGCCTCCTGGACGAATCGCTGTAAGAGGGATCTACAGGCGGAAGCCTGCGGGGCGCCCTCTACTTTTGCAGCTTTGCTTTGGCTGACCAACAGCCTATTTCAGCCACCCTGGAAGTTCCGTTTCATTTTCCTCAGGTCAACTGAAAGGAAATGATTTCGTCTCGTCGGGTCTGCTTGATCAGCCTTCCCTTTCCAATTCCAAAAGAT
>CAZEKS010000574.1:0-2101 GCA_964512795.1 uncultured Syntrophaceae bacterium | reverse complement strand
TCTATCAACAATGATATAACTTAGAAAATAAGTGTCAAATCCCCCCCGTCCCCCCCTTTTCTAAAGGGGGGGATTATCAATTTTCATTGTTCGAGGGTGTCATACCCGTCATGAAAAATTAATTAGGTTTTTGCTGGAGACACCCCGAGCGATTACAATCCTAGGAAGGCTTTTTTGATCACTTCGGCGTTGAGGAGTTCCTTGCCGGTTCCCTGGTGGATGGTCCTTCCGGTTTGTAGGACATAGTCGCGGTCGGATAGCTCGAGGGATTCTCGAACATTCTGCTCAACGAGGAGGATCGTTTTCCCTGTCTCTTTTAATTTGGCCACGGCTTCCAGCATCTCATCTACCAGTTTTGGCATCAGACCTAAGGAAGGCTCATCGAGCATGAGAAGTTTGGGGTTTGACATCAATCCCCTTCCAATGGCGAGCATTTGTTGTTCTCCACCGCTGAGGGTTCCTCCTTGCTGCAGGTGTCTCTCAGCCAGCCGGGGGAAGAGGTGATAAACATACTCCAGATTCTTTTTCACCGCCTCACCGCCTTTGAGGATATAAGCTCCTATTTCCAGATTTTCATGAACCGTGAGGGGAGCAAATATTAACCGGGCCTCGGGAATGTAGGTGATTCCTTTTCGGACAATATCCGCTGTGGAAAGGTGAGAGATCTCTTGATTCTCAAACTGGATTGAACCCTTGGAAGGATGGAGGGCGCCAGCAATCGTCTTGAGAAGCGTTGATTTACCTGCACCGTTTGCACCGACCACAGAGACCAGTTCCCCCTGGTTCACTTCAAGAGAGACATTGTGAATGACGGGGACGCCACTGTATCGGACTTCGATCTCAGAGATCCTTAGCATACTTTTCCCCCAAATAGGCTTTAATCACCCGGTCATTCTTCACAATCTCCCTTGGCACCCCTTCAGCAATTTTTTCACCACCATCAAGAACGATGACCCGTTGGGAGATGGGCATCACCACCTCCATGACATGTTCGATGAGAAAAAGGGTAATCTTCTTTTCTTGGTGGATTTTTTTCAATAGATCCACCATCTCCTCAGTTTCTTTGGGGTTGAGGCCAGAGGCCACTTCATCCAGCATCAAGAGTTCCGGTTGGGTTGCTAAGGCCCTCGCCAGTCCTATCTTCTTCTGGCTGGCGATAGGCAATTCATTTAGATGATAGGTCTTCACACTGTCCAATCCCAGAAAGCCCAGGAGGGCAGCGGCCTCCACTTTTGCAAGATGGCGGTCATCTGTCCTGCAAAAAGCGCCGACCATCACATTTTCAAGGACAGTCATTCCAGTGGTGACCTTCATGATCTGGAATGTTCTTCCGATTCCTTCCCGATTCGTTAAAAAGGGTTTGAATCCTGTGATCTCCTTTTCTTTGAAGATCACCTTCCCTGAATCGGGCTTATGGTAACCGACAATGCTGTTGAACAGGGTTGTTTTACCAGCGCCATTCGGACCGATCAAACCGATGATCTCACCCTGATTGATTTGGAAGGAGATATGGTTATTGGCCACCACACCGCCAAAGTCCTTGACAAGATCAGTCACTTCAAGAAATGCCATGCTATGTACCTCTTTTTCGAAACTGCTCGATGATGCCCCAGATTCCTCGAGGTTGATAGGCAGCGACAATCATGATCAGCGCAGAATAAATCATAAAATCAACTCCGATCAAACCTCTTTGAGCACCCAGCCAACTTCCGAGAAAGCGATCAAGGGGGACTAAAAAACCTGACCCGATGATGGGTCCCCACATGGACCTCGCTCCTCCTAACATCGACATCAACGCAATCTTAATCGAAAGGTCTAAATCCATCACCGAATACGGATCGATATAAAGATTGTAAACGGCTAAGAATCCACCCCCCACCGCTACAAAAGCTGAGGCGATGGAGTAAGCTTTGATTTTGCACCAGCGAGCATCAATCCCAAGGCTTTCTGCCGCCTCTTCATCATCTTTAATCATCCGAAGTTGATAACCCAACTTTGATTTTCGAAACCAATTCATATAGAAAATAGCGACATAAAAAAGGACCATGATGAAATAGAAATAATAAGTATCCGACTTAAACTGCATATAAAGAAAATCAGG
>CAZEKS010000573.1:0-2101 GCA_964512795.1 uncultured Syntrophaceae bacterium | reverse complement strand
ATCGCTTGACCAGTGAGCTGTTACGCACTCTTTGAAGGGTGGCTGCTTCTAAGCCAACCTCCTGGCTGTCTGAGCAATCCCACATCGTTTCCCACTGAGCCTATACTGGAGGACCTTAGCCGATGGTCTGGGCTGTTTCCCTTTCGACCACGGATCTCATAACTCGTAGTCCGACTGCCGCACTACGAGTCCCGGCATTCGGAGTTTGGTTGGGTTTAGTAGCCTGTAAGGCCCTTAGCCCATCCAGTGCTCTACCTCCGGGACTGATCATGCGGCGCTAGTCCTAAAACTATTTCGGGGAGAACAAGCTATCTCCGAGTTCGGTTGGCATATCACCCCTACTCACAGCTCATCTCATGATTTTGCAACATCAAAGAGTTCGGGCTTCCACGAGGGATTAACCTCGCTTCACCCTGGCCATGAGTAGCTCACCCGGTTTCGTGTCTCATCCCTGCGACTGAACGCCCTATTCAGACTCGCTTTCGCTGCGGCTCCAGGTGTAACTCCCTTAGCCTAGCCACAGAGATGAACTCGCCAGCTCATTCTTCAGGAGGCACGCCGTCAGGCATAGCGGCGCGCACCCGGGTTTCCCCGGAGCACCGACCCGCCATTCGCCCTCCGACTGCTTGTAAGTATACGGTTTCAGGTTCTATTTCACTCCCCTAACAGGGGTACTTTTCACCTTTCCCTCACGGTACTAGTTCACTATCGGTCGCCAAGCGTATTTAGCCTTGGAGAGTGGGCTCCCCAGCTTCCTACCGGATTAGCGTGCCCGGTAGTACTCAGGAACTCGGCGGGAGTCGGTCAGCTTTCGCCTACAGGACTTGTACCTTCTCTGGTTGGCTTTTCAACACCATTCGACTAGCCTTCCGATTGGTAACTCCACAATGCCGGTCCTACAACCCCAGCCCGGCAAGCCAGGCTGGTTTGGGCTGTTCCGCGTTCGCTCGCCACTACTAGCGGAATGATCTCTTTTCCTCTGGGTACTTAGATGTTTCAGTTCCCCAGGTTGCCTTCCTCCAATCTATGGATTCAAAAGGAGGATACTGCAGGAAGCTTGCGCCCCTGCAGTGGGTTTCCCCATTCGGACATCCCCGGATAAGCGCCTGCTCACGGCTGCCCGAGGCTTTTCGCAGTGTTCCACGTCCTTCATCGGCGCTTGGCGCCAAGGCATCCACCGTATGCCCTTAGTAGCTTAACACGTGATGCGGAGAAATTGAAATTTTTCTCTTCTATCTTATTCGGTTGTTAAGGTACAGGTTCGGCGTTGACCGCCGAGACCCGCCGCCGACTCCTGTCGGTCGCGCGTCTCGAAGGCCCACTTCCCCCACCAACATTGCGGCCCGGCAGTAGACCGGGCCGCTTTCACGTCACGGTTGTCTGCCTTCTCGTTTTATCCGGTGCTCTTTTTATTCGCAGCCTTCAATCCATTCCTCATTCGTTCCCGCGCCCAGGTGGAGATGAGGGGGCTCGAACCCCTGACTTCCGCCTTGCAAAGGCGGCGCTCTCCCAGCTGAGCTACATCCCCGGAGGTGGGCCTTCTGCGATTCGAACGCAGGACCACTCCCTTATCAGAGGAGTGCTCTAACCGGCTGAGCTAAAGGCCCTTGGGCAAGAGCGAACCTTAACCCCTGAAGAGTGGTAGGAAAAAACCGTTTGGAGAACCCCTCCGCACCGTTGGGGAGAGGATTTGGTGAAACGGAAGATGAAGCCTTTGCCCTTTCGGCCGTAGCCTTTGGGGCGCCGGCTTGGATCTCCCTAGAAAGGAGGTGATCCAGCCGCAGCTTCCGCTACAGCTACCTTGTTACGACTTCGCTCCAGTTACCAGCCCTGCCTTCGACGGCTCCCTCCTTGCGGTTGGGGCACCGGCTTCAGGCATTGCCAGCTCCCATAGCGTGACGGGCGGTGTGTACAAGACCCGGGAACGTATTCAATGCAGTATAGCTGTCCTGCATTTACTAGCAACTCCGACTTCATGTAGGCGGGTTGCAGCCTACAATCCGAACTGAGACCGGTTTTGGAGGATTGGCTCCGCCTTGCGGCTTGGCATCCTATTGTACCGGCCATTGTAGCGTGTGTGTAGCCCCAGATATAAAGGACA
>CAZEKS010000572.1:0-2112 GCA_964512795.1 uncultured Syntrophaceae bacterium | reverse complement strand
GGTAGAAATGAAAGATGCTGGACGAAACTCAGAATTCCAAAGCCGAGCAATAAATGGGTGATGAAGCCCGTTCCGGTAAAACCCATGCCTACCCAGAAGATCTCTTTTCGCGTTCGGCCCACCATGGTGAGATAGGAGATAAAAAAGACGAGCGTAGCCAAAGCACAGGGATTCAACCCTTCGATCAAACCGGCCAGGAGGATGGCCAGGATTCCAAAGGATTTAAAGCGCTCTATAATCGATGCATCTGCTTTTTTGATTTCATCAGGTGTTGGTGATAGCGACGGTGCGGGGGAAATGGATTTCCGGTCACCAACACTAACGCCTTCGCTATACTTTTGAATCAGTGCTTCGACCCGGGATTCCGTGACCTCTTCTGGGGAAAGGTAGTCATTGCCAATAAAGATACTTGGGGCGATTAGACGCTTTTCCGAGGGGAGGTTGAGACGGTTTGACAGAGTCTCGTTTAATCGTTTCCCATCAGGGGTATTGAGGTCAATGTCCTTGATTGTTAAATGAGGATATTTTTTCAAAAGGTATTTCAATAGGTAATTAGCCCGATCACAATGTGGGCATCCTTTTTGATAAAAATAGGCAAGCTCTACGGAAAATTTTTTCTCAGAAGTCTCGGCCACAGAGGTGATCTTAAGAGGAGACAGGGGAGGGATGAGGTCCCCCTTCATCTGATATTCCAGAATCAAGGGGTCTAACCTTTCCATAACCTCCCGTTCTCCCGAGAGCATCTGGTCTCCAATAAAGATGACCGGGAGTTCGTTCCCCCTGCGGTTGAACTTTTGCTCGATCTTTGCAAGGGCTTCATAATAGGTCGGATTCGCCAAATCAAAGGTCTTGATCTCCAAGAAAGGATACATCGATTTGAGGGTTGGGACATAGCTTTGAAGAATGGCCTGGCAGTTGGGACAATCCTCAGCGAAAAAAATGTACATTGGGATCGTTGTAAGAGGTTGTTGTGCTTCTCCACGGACGGATAAGAAGAGAAGACCGATAGCACACAGGATAACCTTCAGCTTTTTCATAGAGGCATCTGCTCCTATAGCGTGATTCCCAGGTAAATCAAGTAGATCCCCGCAAAGACGACGATCGATCCTCCAATGCGTTTGCCCCATGCGGTCACGTTGGAGATCCCTTTGGATTTAACGAAGTTTTCCACAAAGCCGGTTGCTGTTCCGGCTAAAAAGATCAGGGCGCAGTGTCCGAGGGCGTAAACAAATAATAAAGAAGTCCCATAGGCAACTTCTCCTTTTGAGGCAACAAAAGTCAAAATGAGGGCGAGAACGGGAGTGGCGCATGGTGATGAAACAATACCAAAGAAGATGCCCAGGAGGAATGCCCCGAGTATTCCCCTTTGCTTTGGTTGAAGATGAACGGGTACGGGAAGGTTCCAGTTAAAAAGGCCGATGAGATGTAAGCCTATAATAACAGCAATACCTCCGACAATAAAATACCAGGTCCGGCTGATGATGCCAAACAGGCCCCCGATAACGGAAGCAATGGCACCCAAAATAGTGAAAGTAATCGAGAGGCCGAGGATGAAAGTCAACGAATAAAGAAAAGCTTTCCGTCGGTCTCCTTCCGAATATCCGCCCACATATCCGATCACCAGAGGAATGGTCGCCAGAACACAAGGGCTTGAAGAAGAAAGGATGCCCCCAAGGAAGACACCGAAATAGGCAAGAAATGGGTTTTCAGAAAGAGATTGTGAGAGATGATTGAGAAAAGTTTCCATCGTCTATTTCACTCCCATCTTTTCGAATACCTTCTTGATCTGCTCTTTATCCATAAACCCCTCGTGACGGAAAACCTCCTTGTTCTTTGAATCAAAGAAAATTTGTGTCGGTATGAGGCGAATTCTGTTGGCCTGGGTCATCTCCCGTTCTTGGTAGACCTCAATGATCTTTATGACCACCCGGCCCTTATATTCTTCTGACAGCTCTTTAAGAATGGGCGCCATTTTCTTGCACGGAATGCACGTGCCCGCTCCAAAGTCGAGCAGTTTTGGAAGAGGGCTTTGAGCAATCTCTTTTGGAAACCGCCGATCCGTTGAAGATTGTGCGAAAGAGATCTGGTGTAAAAATGAAAAGACCGAGAAGA
>CAZEKS010000571.1:0-2119 GCA_964512795.1 uncultured Syntrophaceae bacterium | reverse complement strand
GACACCCAACTGCTCTACGATAATCTCTTTGACCCTCTTCTCAATGGACATGTAAGCACCTCCTTATCATATTAATGGAATGATGGAAAACTGGAATGCTGGAATGATAGGACGAACTGAAACCATCATTCCACTATTCCATTATTCTATATTTCCTGCTCCTTAACTCCTTTACATATAGATGCCACCGTTCACATTCAACACCTGACCGGTAATATAATTGGATTCTTCGGAAACGAAGAAAAGGACGGCTTCGGCCACATCCTCGGGTTTACCTAATCGCTCCATGGGAATCAACTTTTTTAATTCCTCTTTCGCTTTCTCTGGAAGGACCTCGGTCATCGGGGTTTCGATATATCCGGGAGCGATGGCATTGATATTGATCCCTCTCTGGGCGAACTCCCTTGCGATGGTTTTAGTCAGACCGATCACCCCGGCCTTGGAGGCAGAATAGTTCGCCTGTCCGGCATTCCCCATCTCTCCCACCACTGAGGCGATATTGACAATCTTTCCGCTTCTCTGTTTCGCCATGTGTCGGACAACCGCCTTGGTACAATGAAACGTCCCCTTCAAATTGACATTGAGGACTGCGTCCCAATCCTCCTCTGTCATCCTGAGGATCAGTTTGTCACGGGTGATTCCGGCATTATTCACTAAAATGTCAATCTTTGCAAACTTTTCTAAGATGACCTCCACCATCCGCTCTACATCATTCCAATTGGCCACATCAACTTTAACCGCCAGGGCTTTTCGGCCAATCGAATCAATTTCGTTTGCCGTCTCTTCGGCTTTCTCCAGATTGATATCCGAGACAACCATATCGGCACCGTTTCGAGCCAGGAGCAGGGCAACTGCTTTTCCAATCCCCTGAGCCGCCCCAGTCACCAAAGCCACTCTCCCCGTCAGTTTCAATCCTTCCTCCATGAATCAAGAGAGCAATCTCTTCTCTTCTCCCCTTGAGACTGTGCCGTAAAAGGCATTGTAAAAAAAATGTCATGCTGAACTTGTTTCAGCATCTAACAAAATTAAAGACTTAACAGACCCTGAAACGAGTTCAGGGTGACAAAACGGCGGTTCCCATACAATCTCCTGGGGAGAGAGTAAATTGAGCCTTACGATATCTTTTTCAAAGTTTGAAGATCTTCTAAATTCTTACTCCCTATGCGGCTATCGATCCGTTTCATCAAACCTGAGAGTACTTTCCCGGGCCCTATTTCCAAAACATGTTCAATCCCTTTTTCGATCATCTTCCTCATGGACTCTTCCCAGCGAACAGGGCTCGAAACCTGAGCCACCAATAATCCTTTCACTCTCTCTTTTGCAGTGTTGATTTCTGCCTCGACATTTGTCACTACCGGGATCTTCAGATCGGCAACGGAGATCTCCTCCAACGCTTTTCCCAAACGCTCCCCTGCTGGTTTCATAAGGGGAGAATGGAATGGAGCGCTGACGGGAAGGAGGACTGCTTTCTTCCCTTCTTGTTTTACTCTCTCGATCGCCCGTTCGACCGCTTTCGAATGACCAGAGATGACGATCTGACCCGGGCTATTAAAATTGGCAGGGGTAAGAATCTCTCCTGACGATATTTCTTCACAAAGCTTTTCAACCTGTTCCCGCTCCATACCGAGGACAGCTGCCATGGCCCCTTCTCCCACAGGAACAGCCTCCTGCATAAATTTACCGCGGAGACGAACAATCTTCACTGCTTCGGAAAAGCTCAGCGCTCCAGAGGCGACCAAAGCGCTGTATTCTCCAAGGCTATGTCCCGCAGTGAATTGAGGGGCCATCCCTTTCTCTGCCTGGAGCACTTTTAGTGCGGCAATGCTCGTCGTCAGCACGGCAGGTTGGGTATTCTCGGTCAGCTTCAGCGCTTCCTCAGGACCCTTAAAACAGAGTGCGGAAATAGAAAAATGAAGGGCATCATCCGCCTCTTCAAAGGTCTTTTTTGCCACACTGAAATTCTCAAAGAGTTCTTTTCCCATCCCCACATACTGGGATCCCTGCCCCGGGAAAATAAAGGCGATTGACTTCATCGGGGTCCTTTCTTCCCAGCGTATTCCTTGTTCAATTCCAAACCGATGACATTCCGCTGGATCTGATTCGTCCCTTCATAGATCTG
>CAZEKS010000570.1:0-2122 GCA_964512795.1 uncultured Syntrophaceae bacterium | reverse complement strand
GACTGTCCATAGCACATTAAAAGGATACTACAATGGAACAAAGAGAGGAGTCCCTGAAATCTCGGTTGGGGAGACTCATCGCCTCCTTGAAAAAGGGGGGCGAGTCGTTCTCCTTGACCTTCGCGAGAAAGAGGAGATTGCCCTGGGTTATATCAAAGGTGCTGTTTTAATTCCGAAGGATCTTTTGGAAGAGAAGGCTCAGGCCCTTTTACCCGAAAAGGATATTCCTATCATTGCTTACTGCACCGCTGGGGTACGATCCCTTCTTGCCGCCAAGACCTTAAAAGGGATGGGATATACCCAGGTTCTCTCTATGGCAGAAGGGTTTAATGGATGGAAGGCTGCTGGATATCAAGTAGCAAGCGATTCCGAATTGACCCCTGATCAACTCACCCGGTACAGTCGAAATATTTTACTTGAAGAGGTTGGATTGGAGGGGCAGATTCAACTTTTGAAGACCAAGGTCCTTTTGGTTGGGGCGGGAGGACTGGGTTGTCCAGCTGGCCTTTATCTGGCTGCTGCAGGAGTAGGGACATTGGGAATCATCGATTCTGACAGAGTCGATTTGACCAATCTGCAACGACAGATATTACACACTACATCCGATGTAGGAAGGCCAAAGACCGAATCAGCCAAGGAGGCCATAGGTCGCATTAATCCTGATGTCAAAGTTATAACCTATCAGGAGCGATTGACACCGCAGAATGCGCCCGATATTTTTCGAGACTACGATATTATTGTAGATGGAGCGGATAACTTCCCAACGAAATATCTTGTCAATGACGCCTCTTTTTTTACAGAAAAACCTTATGTCTATGGAGGAGTTTTCCGATTTTACGGACAGGCGAGCACCTTCTTTCCCAAAGAGGGAGGCCCTTGCCTGCGTTGTCTCTTTCCAGAACCTCCTCCCCCAGGCTTAGTTCCAACTTGAGATGAAGCAGGGGTCCTGGGAGTTGTACCCGGGATAATTGGATTAATCCAGGCAACAGAAGTTCTTAAATTCATTTTAAGAAAGGGAAAGCCCCTGATTAGCAAGTTTTTGGTTTACAATTCCTTGGAGTCGGATTTCCAAACATTTTCCTTTGAGAAGAATCCCTCGTGTCCTCTCTGTGGTCAACAACGAAAGATAAGGGGACTAGTTGACTATCACGATGAATGCCGGATTACATATGACGCATCATGAACCCTTGTTGGGAATGTAAGGTTACAAAATCATTGGAGGAACCGAAATGAGCGAGAAAAAACCGATTTTCACTCCAGTAAGTGAAAAAGAAGTGACAAGAGCCATTGTGGCCGGGTTTGCAAAACAGTTTATTGAATATGTGGAAAGTGAGTGCCTCATTATAGGAGGAGGACCAAGTGGACTGATGGTTGGGCGGGATATCGCCCTGAAAGGGGTGAAGACCCTGATTGTGGAGCGGAACAACTACATCGGAGGAGGTTTCTGGATTGGAGGCTATCTGATGAACAAAGTGACCGTCAGGGAGCCCGGACAGAAAATCTTGGAGGAATTAGACATCCCTTATGAAAAGGCAGTGAAAGGCCTCTATGTGGCAGACGGTCCTCATGCCTGTTCGAAGTTGATCGCAGCAGCGTGTGATGCTGGTGTGAAATTTGCTAATATGACGATCTTTGACGATGTGGTGTTGAGAGAGGGGAACCAAGTCTGCGGTGCGGTGGTGAACTGGACGCCTGTTCAGGCTCTCCCTCGTGAGATCACCTGTGTTGACCCGATCGCCTTGGAAAGTAAGTTTGTCGTTGATTCCACTGGTCACGATGCATGCGTAGTGAAGAAGCTTGAGGAAAGAGGTATTTTGAAGACATCAGGTTTTGGTGCAATGTGGGTAGAGCAGTCTGAGGATCTAGTGGTTGAACATACAGGAGAGGCTCATCCTGGTCTGATCGTGACAGGGATGGCCGTGGCGACTACTTACGGTTTGCCAAGGATGGGGCCCACTTTTGGGGGAATGTTGCTTTCAGGTCGAAGAGGGGCACAGGTCGTTCTTGAGAAGATGAAGAAGAAGTGAATAATTTCATCCATCACATTCCTACCTGCATCGACTTATATGAAGAAGGGGATCTTAGAGGCTTGAACCTTCAGAATCTGGGTCGATATCTTGCA
>CAZEKS010000569.1:0-2125 GCA_964512795.1 uncultured Syntrophaceae bacterium | reverse complement strand
CGGAAGCACACCCAGGTTGGCCAAGACCTTGCTGGCCACGCTTTCCTCTTCAGCTACTAGGCCCAGCAGTATATGCTCGGTATCAATGTAATTGTGTCCAAAACGCTGTGCCTCTTCCTGGGCACGGGTTAGGGCTCTACGCGCTCTCTCTGAAAACTTCTCAAATCTGCTGGCCATGTTTATCCTTGTTCTTTGTATCTTGCTCTCTGGATGTGTTTAGTTGAATTATAGGACGTTTGATTTGGTGTGTCAAAGCCTGGGAATCTTTGGGAGTGTGACTATCGAAGATAGAATTTTTGATTTCAAGTAACTTAGATAAACCCCCTGGCAGTGGCATATTTTCCCAAAGAGTTGCCTCCCTAGTATCGTCTGCGCTGAGGCGTTTCACTTCCGTGTTCGGGATGGGAACGGGTGGTGCCACCTCGCTCTAACCACCAGGAGGCAAATCAGAGCCGATTTTGTTAAATTGTTAACGACCTGCCCTTAAAATACAATCTCATTCTAACACAATACGCGTGATATGAAAAGGGGCAAATCTTAATTTTTCGTATAGAGAGCGTAAAAATTTCATATGCCGCCAGCGGTAATGATGGCTTCAGCGGGTATAAATCGCCCTTGACAACCTCAGGGACAAGTGATAGGTTATGGGAGGGCTTTTTTCCGTGAGCGGAAAGACTCTCCGGTTCATCGGAAGGTGGACTCGATTTCTGAATCTGAGCGGAGTTGATATAACATTCCCATGGAAAAATTACGAGGTGATAATATGAGTATTGATCTGGTTCATATCGGATTCGGTAATATTCTGGCCATCAGCCGGGCCATCGCGATAGCCTCTCCCAACTCCGCCCCCACCAAGCGCACCATCCACGAAGGGAGAAATAACGGCAAGGTCATCGATATGACCAGCGGCCGGCGGACGAAGTCGGTTATCTTCACCGATAGCGGGCACATCATTCTGGCCGCCCTGGCGCCGGAGACCATCGCCAACCGCGTCCAGACGAGCCGCCCGGGCGAGCCCGGCAAACCGGAGCAGGGTGAAAATGGCGATGAGCCGTGAGAACTTTTCTCCCCTCGCCCCCCCGCCCCGTCCTCTGTTCGTTGTCCTCTCCGGACTTTCGGGGGCCGGCAAGGACGCGGTTTTAGGCGGCCTCAGGCTGGCTGACCTCCCTCTTTTTATCAGCGTTTCCGCCACCACCCGTCCCCGCCGCGCCGGTGAAAAGGACGGCTTCGACTATCATTTTGTCTCTCAGGCCAGGTTCCAGGAGCTTATTGACGCCGGTGAGCTGCTGGAGTGGGCAAATGTCTACGGCAACTCCTACGGAATACCAAAAGAGCCGGTCCGTCAGGCCCTGCAAAGCGGCAAGGACGTTATCGTGAAGATTGATGTTCAGGGGGCGGCCACCATCAAGAAAATTCTCCCCGGGGCGGTGTTTATCTTCATGGTGACCCCGTATATGGAAGAGCTCGAGAAACTACTCAAACAGCGGCGGACGGAAACGTCAACCGACCTGGAGCTGCGCCTGAAGACCGCCGCCGAAGAACTGCGGCAAATGCCCATGTTCGACTATCTGGTGGTTAATCGTCCGGGAGAAATCAACCAGGCCGTCGCCGAAATCATCTCTATCATCACCGCGGAGAAATGCCGCGTCGCCCAGAGAGAACTGAATATTTGAGTTCAGGCGTTCTTGAGGGCCACCCCTTCAAGGACGTCCGCTACATCCTCGGCCCGGTCAGTGGCGGTCTCCATATGTTCGTAAATCTCCCGCCATTTGATAATCTGCGTGATGTCGGACGTATTTTCAAAAATCTCGCCGATGGCGGCCCGGTAGACGCGGTCGGCCATGTTTTCCAGCCGGTTAATCTCCACGCAGCGCTCCAGGATTTGCTTGAACTCGCTCTTGCGTCTCAGTCCGTGGACCGCCTTTTCCACCTCGACGGCCGCCTGGACGATGATTTCGGCCAGTTCCTTGGCCCTTTGCGTGGGACTGGTAATTTTATAGATGAACATGGAGTCGGCGGTGGCATGGACGAAATCGATGATGTCATCCATGGTATGGGCCAGCAGGGCGATGTCCTCCCGGTCGAAGGGCGTTAAGAAGGTGCGGTGCAGGAGCGAGATTATCTG
>CAZEKS010000568.1:0-2134 GCA_964512795.1 uncultured Syntrophaceae bacterium | reverse complement strand
TTCTTTTGAATCTCTTTGGTGCCTTCGTAAATTTCTGTAATCTTTGCATCCCGATAGAAACGCTCTACTTCATACTCCGTGATATACCCATAGCCCCCAAAGAGTTGAATGGCTTCATCAGCGACCTCCACTGCCGTCCTTGCTGCAAACATCTTGGCCATGGAAGTCAGTTTTGGATCGATCCTCTTTTGGTCGAAGTTCCAGGCGGCCTTGTAAGTGAGAAGCCTGGCTGTCTCAATCTTTGTTGCCATATCGGCCAATTTGTGTTGGGTGATCTGAAAATCGACCAGCTTCCTTCCGAACTGCTCCCTCTGTTTGGTATAGTCCAAAGCCCGATCGAAGGCCCCCTGAGCAATGCCAAGGGCTTGGGCTGCAATCTCAATCCTGCTCTCATCGAAGAATTCAAGAACCTGATAGAACCCTTTATTTTCCTTACCCAGAAGTTGGGTCAATGGTACTTTGACATCGCTGAAGGCGAGTTCGGCTGTCGAGGTCATTCGGATGCCCATCTTGGGTGTGATCTCTGTCGCCTCTAAACCCTTCGTTCCTTTATCAACAAGAATGGTGCATTGGCCGCGGTAAGGAGGCTTTGCATTGGGATCGGTCTGGCAGAGGACGATAAAGAAGTCTGCCAGACATCCGTTGGTGATGAAGGTCTTGGTCCCGTTGATCACAAAGGAGTCGGCTTGTTTAGAGGCCGTCGTAGACATCAGGGTAATATCACTTCCGTGATCAGGTTCTGTATAGGCACCGGCAGAGATAAATTCCCCCTTGGCTACCGGAATGAGATACTTCTTCTTCTGTTCATGGTTCCCAAAACGGAGGACCACCTCTGAGGAGAAATCAGACAAACTCAAAGCAATGCCGACCCCGGAATCCTTCCGACAGAATTCCTCAACGATCAGGATGTTCTCTGTAACACCATAACCCTGGCCTCCGAACTCCTCAGGAAAGTGAATGCCTATGAATCCTAATTTGCAAGCCTTCTTCCAGATCTCTTTTGGGAAGGTATGAGTCTGTTCCCATTCGAGGATCTTTTCCTTATCGAATTCCCCTTCGGTAAATTCTCTGGCTGCCTTCTGAATATCTTTCTGCTCCTGAGTCAGTTCAAAATCCATCGGTCACCTCGTACAAATCCCCCCAACCCCCCTTTACTAAAGGGGGGAGAGGGAGGATTACTTTCTCAGTCCCTTGATCTTATCCTTCAGGACAGGGACGATTTTGAATAAGTCTGCCACGATCCCATAATGGGCGACACTGAAGATCGGAGCTTTTGGATCTTTATTAATAGCGATCACCGTCCCTGCGCCTTTCATCCCTGCAATATGCTGGAAGGTACCGCTGATGCCAATAGCAATGTAGACTTTTGGTTTAACGGTCTTTCCAGAAGTCCCCACTTGGCAGCCTTTAGGAAGCCATTTTTTATCGACAACAGGCCGGGAGCAAGCAAGGGTTCCTCCTATTACGTCGGCCAATTCCTTCACCATCGGTATATTCGCTGCCTCTTTAATCCCTCTTCCCACGGCGACTAAAATATCGGCCTGGGTGATATCCACTTCACCTGCAGCGGCTTCCACATACTGGAGAAAACGTCTGGCCAAACCTTCATCAGTCAATGGAGAGGGTAGGGTGACAATTTCGCCTGCAAGAGGAGGTTTTTCCAAAACAGAAAATGCGCCTGAGCGAACAGTCACCATGTAGGGACCCTTTTTCACAAAAGAGACCGCCGCATTGATCTTTCCTCCATAAACTTGGCGGGTGAGAGAGAAGGTCTCCCCTTGCAGATCGATCCCGATGCAGTCTGTGGCCAGAGGCATCTTTAAATGGGCGGCCAAGCTTGGAGCAAAGTCCATGCCTGTGGCCGTATGTCCAATCAAGGTGAGGAATGGTTTTCTCTCTGTCATCAATTGGGTGAGGACCTTCTCATAAGTCTCTGAGTTATAGAATTCGAGGCGTTCATCTTCGATGAGAAAAGTCTTGTTGGCTTTCGGCTTGAGAGCTTCGGCTAAATGGTTCACCCCTTTACCAAAGAGGGCAACCCCAAGATCCGCACCTGCACTCTCTGCCAACTGCCTTCCCTTGGAGAGCATCTCCCATGTCACATCCCTCAATTCTCCCTTTCGATGTTCTGCTA
>CAZEKS010000567.1:0-2138 GCA_964512795.1 uncultured Syntrophaceae bacterium | reverse complement strand
TTGAAAACCGATTTTCCCCGAGTCCCGTTCACGAAGGACCACAGGCTTTTTTACAAACTTGCCGAGAAAGGTGGGGAGCTTGTTGATCTCCATCTGCTCAGGTCCAAGAAGCTTACCAAACCCGCCTCAAAGTGCGAAGGCCCCGGCGACCTTCGTGTGGACAAAGTAACATACGATCAAAACGATGCTCGTGTTCACATTAACCCTGAGAAGTGGTTTGAAGGTATTCCGGCAGAGGTCTGGGAATACCACATTGGTGGCTATCAGGTCGCGGAGAAATGGCTCAAGGACCGCAAGGGCAAGGGGCTTTCATCCGAAGAAGTAGCTCACTACGCCAGGGTAGTGACAGCCATTGCAGAGACAATCACTATACAGGAGTCTCTTGACAATCTATTTGCAGAAGTCGAAACGAGTCTGCTCGAAGTGAAGTTGTGAGAAAAACCAATCAACCAACACTGTGTTTGGGATTCACTCAGGAGAGGAAACAGCGATGAGGATATCGCCATGCTCAACGAATAATCCTTTCAAAGATCCCGTTTTGAATCGCAAGAGTGAGGCCAAAGCTAAACTATACACTTTAAGAATAAGGTCGTTCGAGGAGAAATCCTCTGCTTTCAGTCGGGATTCAGCTCAACTACCCGTTAGAGTCATAGTTACCCGGAGCCAGAAATGTTATTATTAGGGCAATCCTTCATGACGGAGCCTCACTCACGAACCATGAAGATTAATAATCCCCCTCGCCCCCCTTTAGAAAAGGGGGAGTTGGGGGGATTTGAAAGGTATTTTCTGAGCAATGAGAAGAAAGGAGGCATACAATGCAAGCAAGTGATATTCGTGAATTTGCCAAATTAAGCACGCCTGAAAAAATCCTGTTGGTTGAGGATCTGTGGGATAGTATCTCTTCGGATGAATCTGCTGTGCCCGTCCCTCAGAGCCACATGGAAGAGTTGGATAGAAGGCTTACAACATATGGATCTCCCCCAGGAACCCTTTTATCTCTTGAGGAACTTTGGACAAGAATAGAGAACCAGGAGATGCTCTCTGAAGAAGGTTGATGAGGTATTTACAGAGTTCGAGTCTGCCCTTGTTTCGATCACCAAGCCATCACCCGGTAAGATTGAGGATTTTATTAAGCTTCTTCAAGAAAAGCTTGATGAGCACCTTGAAACTCCACCCGTCACCAAAACGATAGAGAAGCCATTTTAATATGACTAAGACCAGACAAGCTGTATTGTTCCCGGAATTCTTTAATGAGGCAGAGAAGCCGAAACCTGTGAATGTGGCATCTGTGCCTCAGAGGAGCCCTTTCCGTTATCCCGGCGGCAAGACATGGTTTGTCCAAACGTTTCGGCATTGGATGGCGCAGATTTATCCTAAGCCAAGGATCCTTGTTGAACCTTTTGCCGGAGGAGGGATTATTAGCCTTACTGCTCTATTTGAAAATTTAGTGGAGCGAGTTGTCATGGTGGAACTTGACGACGAAATAGGGGCAGTATGGGAATCCGTTGTTAATGGCGATGCGGAATGATTAGCCAATCGTATACTTGCTTTTCATCTCACCAAAGAAACACTTAAACAGGAAATCACAAAACCTCCGAAGACACAAAGAGAAAAGGCATTTCAGACAATCCTAAAGAATAGGACATTTCATAGGGGAATCCTGGCAGAGGGTTCTGGATTTCTCAAATACGGAGAAAATGGCAAAGGCATCCTCTCTCGCTGGTATCCTGCCACCCTTGCCAAAAGACTTGTAAATCTCAGTCATGTTGCGCACAGAATTGACTTTCGCTGTGACGACGGATTGAAAGCAATACAGGAATTCAAATCACGCCCAGGCGTGGTATTTTTTATAGACCCTCCTTATACCGCCGGAGGCAAGAAGGCCGGTAAAAGGCTATACAAACATTATGAAATGGACCATGATCGCCTGTTCGCAATTTGTGATTCTGTTAGAGGGGATTTCTTGATTACATACGATAATGCTGAAGAGGTTAAGTCAATGGCGCGAGAACACGGATTTCAAATGCGCTTGATCCCCATGACGAATACACACCATGCGACAATGGAAGAATTAGTAATAGGCAAGAATTTGTCATGGATGGATGGCTTCCCTGTTGTCCATGAGCCTGAGGCTGAAT
>CAZEKS010000566.1:0-2148 GCA_964512795.1 uncultured Syntrophaceae bacterium | reverse complement strand
AGATTGTGAAGGACATTTTTGATAATTATCGAAACAAGGGGGTGACGTCATGGCAATAAATTCCGCCATTGAATGGACTGAAGCCACATGGAATCCCGTCACCGGTTGCACCAAAATCAGCCCTGGGTGCGGGCATTGCTACGCCGAACGTATGGCCAAACGGCTTCAGGCGATGGGTCAGCCCAACTATGCCAATGGATTTAAACTTACTTTACATGAGAAAGTTCTGGAACTGCCACTGATGTGGAAGAGACCGCAAGCGATCTTTGTGAACTCGATGAGTGATCTTTTCCATGAGGATGTCCCAGCTAAATTTATTCAGAGGGTCTTTCATATCATGGAAAGGGCCCACTGGCATCGTTTCCAGATTCTGACGAAAAGATCAGAGCGGCTTCTTGAGCTCAATCCTAAGCTCTCCTGGAATTTCAACATTTGGATGGGAGTCAGTGTTGAAAATGAAGAGCATACTTTCAGAATCGACCATCTTCGCAAAACTGGAGCAAAAATTAAATTTATATCTTTTGAACCACTTCTTGGACCTATACTCGATCTCAATCTCAAAGGGATAGACTGGGTCATTGTAGGGGGAGAATCCGGACATCAGGCGAGACCTATGGATGCCTCTTGGATTGTAGATATCCGTAACCAATGCCAGAGGACGAAAGTGCCATTCTTCTTTAAACAATGGGGTGGTCCAAACAGGAAGAAGACCGGCCGGAAGCTCGAAGGCAGAACGTGGGATGAAATTCCAGCGTTTGCCAATACGGTAAGGGCTGTGTCAAATTATTGAGAGGTAGAGGGAAACTGCAAACATTGATAATTCATTTAATTAGGCATTCCCGAAGCAGGCGGATAACAAAGGTCAAAAGATTATTATCCAAATGCTATTACATTTCCTTTGGCCTTGAAAGTTATATGAAATTCTAGAAAGAGCTGAATAAGACAAACCAAAGGACAAAATAGAACAAGCATCTCTCCTTAACCGATGAACAAATTGGAAGATTGGCAACCGATATTTCGATTTCTCGAGAGATTGGATAACAGCGACTTCGTTGGTTTAGTTTTTTCGATAGTTTGCTTAATTGGTGTATTCACCGGATGGTATTGGGTTTGTTTCAAAGATGGCGCTGGCGTTTGGAAAGCTGGAATAGTCTCATGGAATAAGCGATTTGGGATCAATCTTGAGTGGATCCCTCCGTTCCTTTTGAAAGTGTCTGCGAGTATACTCCTTATGGGGGCCATTTTTGGGTTAATTGTAGCACTCATTGCAAAGATAAACAGGCGGGGATAGAGAGATGGGTGGGGATCGCAATAATTTTCGGATCTATCTTTACAACCTCACCAGATTAGCACCGTAAGTGAGGCCAGCTCCGAAACCAACAAGAATCACAAGGTCCCCCGTCTGAAGCTTCCCTTCTCGAATGGCCTCGTCAAGAGCGAGAGGAATGGATGCGGTGGAGTTGTTCCCATACTTATGAATCGTCACGATCATCTTATTCTTGACTGCCCCATCGGGAAGTTCGAGTCTGGATTCGAGTTCCTCTCCAGCGCTTTTGATGATCCTTGCATTGGCCTGATGGGGGATGATTCTGCCAACCTTATTGAGCAATGCCCGGAGCTCTTTTTTGCTCGCCGTCCGATCAGGGTCAAGAACGCGCAGGCAGCTTTCCGCCATAGCGCCTTTGGCGAAAGCGTAGACCTTGTTCCCATTCATCCACATGAATCGACGGCTATCGCCTCCATGATTGCGAAGCACAAGGGTATCCCGCAATTTATATTCACCCCCCAGATAGGATCGGATGATGCCTTCCTTAGCCCTCCGCCGTAATACCACGGCTCCTGCTCCGTCTCCAAAGAGGACGCATGTGTTTCTATCTTTATAATTGGTGATGGCCGAAAGCTTATCCGATCCAATCACGGCGACGGTTTTGTATTGTCCTGATTTTATAAATTGTTCTGCCATGGCCAGAGAATAATTGAAACCGGTACACCCCGCCTGCAGATCAAAGAAAGGTAGGTTTTTACGAAGATTGAGGAAATGCGCGATGTGGCCTGCGGCAGAGGGCCAAGCCGGGTCAGTCGTATTGGTACCCACCACGAGCATCTCAATTTCTGTGGGGTCGATGCGTGCGTTTTCTATGGCCCTTT
>CAZEKS010000565.1:0-2151 GCA_964512795.1 uncultured Syntrophaceae bacterium | reverse complement strand
GAAAGTGATATCATCGATATCACATCGTATTCAGAAGTGGACACAAGGAACAAGATCGACGCCTTCATCGAGACCCTGGAATCCATTCGATTAAACAAGGCAGCCTAATTATTAAGGACAGTTTCGTCACCATGAACCATGAAAATTGAGGAAGTTTTTGGGTTATGGTTACGGTTAGGAAGCACGTTTAACTGAATAGTCAAACGGTTATGGGTGACGACGCTGGTATCGAAACAAGAAGCTCGCCTAAAAGAAGCTCGAATATACAGTATCAATAGACGAGATTCGATACAAGCTTCGACAACGATAAACGTTAATTTTCCTAAAAATGTTTAGATGTAAAACATTACCTTTTAACGAAACGGGCACCTTTACCCTTCCCTTTTGACCAAAGGCTTTTATCTTTAACTTAATACGAGGTACTATTGACAGCATATTTTGCAGGGATTGACGTTGGTTCCACGATGACCAAGGCGGTGATCCTGAATAAAGGGATCATCGCTTCGATCATTGGGCCTACAGGTCCGGAGCAGCGCCGGTTAGCGAACAAGGTCATGGAAGAGGCGCTGAAAAAGGCCGATATCTCTCTCCAGACGATCGCCTACATTGTGTCTACGGGCTACGGGAGAATTAACGTCCCTTTTGCCGATAAGCAGTTGACAGAAATCACCTGCCATGCCAAGGGTATCATCAGCCTTTTCCCTAATGCCAAGACCATCATCGATATCGGGGGGCAGGATATTAAGGCAATCAAAATAAACGCTACTGGCAAGACCACTGATTTTGTGATGAATGACAAGTGTGCAGCCGGTAGCGGTCGATTCATAGAAGTGATTGCCGATACCCTCGGGCTCCCTTTGGATAAAGTTGGCGACTTATCTCTGCAAAGCAAAAGCCCTGCAAAGATAAGCAACATCTGTACCATATGGGCCCAGCAAGAGGTAGCCGCCAGTTTGGCACAAGGGATACCTGTTTCCGACCTGCTTGCAGGGGTCCATCATTCCCTCGCAGACAGGATAAGCAGAATGATTAATCGTCTAAGGGTGGAGGAGGAAGTGATCGTGACCGGTGGAGGTGCTAAGAACAGAGGCTTGCTTAAAGCCCTTTCCGAACAATTGGGCCATGAGGTCCTAGTCCCAGATGAGCCTTTGATCACCGGAGCCCTTGGGGCTGCATTGATGGGAAAGGAGATCGTGAAACAGGCCAGACAGAGTCATACCCTGCTTAAAACAAAAGAAAGAATCTTAGAGGAAATCGAGATTTTATAGCATTGCTTTTTTTTCTTGACAAAAAATGAATATTTGATAGAGTTTTTCGGTCTAAAGAGTTAGATAAGAGGCAAATAAATCTTGAAAGAAAGGGGGTGAAACTGTAATGAAAAAAGGATTGATCAGCATGGGGATCCTGATAGGTTTTCTGCTTTCCATTCTGATGGTCAGTGGCATTTTTGCAAAAGATGTGGTCGAATATAATCCTGCCTATGGGAAGGTGACATTCACTCATAAGAAACATGCCGAAACATTGAAGATCGACTGTGTGAAATGCCACCACACCTGGAAGAAGGGCGAGACCACTGGCAAACTATGTAAAGACTGCCATAAGGCCAAGGCCGAGGGGAAAACCATTTCTGCAAAGGATGCCTATCATAAAGATTGCAAAGGCTGCCATGAGGAAGAGAAGAAAGCCAACAAACCTGCCGGCCCAACAGGATGCACTATATGCCATGTGAAGGCAAAGAAATAAGCTAAAATTTTCTACTTGCCTTCCGCAGGTGATCGGCAGGCAGGCAAAGGCAAATTGGAAGGGGGGAGTTCCTTTTTTGGAACTCCCCCCTTTTTGCTTGACAGTAAACAAGAGGATAGGTTAGATATTTCAAATACTTCACTGCCTGCGACCAGGGTAAAAAAATTTCTATATTAAGTTGATCAATGGACCTTTTGAAAAAATCGAACGAAACAGTCATCACAAGGGAAAAAGGGTTCCTTACTATTCTTTACGATCTCTTTCGGTCTCTCAAACTTACTATTTTTCTTTTCATTCTCCTCGCCATCCTTTCCATTTTCGGTACACTGATTACGCAGAATGCCACCCGCTTAGAATATATTCAGCGATATGGGCTTGGCCTCTATGAGGTGCTGAACTTTTTTAACC
>CAZEKS010000564.1:0-2156 GCA_964512795.1 uncultured Syntrophaceae bacterium | reverse complement strand
TTGCACATAGAGCATCACATTTATCTGAAGAGACTTTTTCGACAGTCTCAACGACAAACATAACCTTTTTATGCGAAACGGGCCTCTTTACCGTAGCCTTAAGACTAAAGACGGAAATGAAGAAATGCGGGCTGTGATCCAAAGGGTGAAATCTGCCCAGGTTTGTGTGGATGGCCGAGTATCTGGAAAGATTGGTAAGGGCCTTCTGGTGCTCCTCGGTGTAGGGAGGGGCGACGGCGAGAGGGATCTTTCTTTTTTGACCTCCAAAATACCTGAACTGAGAATTTTCGAAGATGCCTCTGGGAAATTCAACCTTTCGCTAAAAGAAATACGTGGAGAAATGTTGGTCGTCTCCCAATTCACCCTCTACGGCGATTGTCGGAAAGGGAGGAGGCCTTCTTTCACAGAGGCAGAAGAACCAACCGCTGCAAACCATCTCTATGAACAATTCATTTTGAAATTGAGAGAGCAGGGCATTCCAGTCCAGACCGGGGAATTTCAGGCGAAGATGGAGGTTCATCTCATCAACGATGGACCGGTAACCCTTTTATTGGATAGCGGATACCCCACCCTCTCCCCTGAAGCTGTGAGATAATTTGGGGAGTCGGTCGGGGCAAGGATATCTCCACAGTTTTACAAATGCGGTCATTTGAGAGGGCAAAGGTAACGACTCTGTGTAAATAATCAGCTTATATTGGGGTTTTCCATCGTCAGTCGTTAGCCTAAAGAGGTACCGCTGTAAAACTTCTCCGATATCCCTGCCCGCCCTGTGCACGTAGGGGCGATTTTTTCACAGCTTCCCTCCCGCCAAGGGAGAGGAGAGCATTTAGGAATGGGAAGAGAACTCTTTTACCTCCTTTTTTTGATTAGCTTTCTCCTTACGGGGTCTGTGGCAATGGCACAGATCTCGAGAGGAGGTAAGGAGATGGGAATGAAAGAGATCCGAGAGCATGCTTTGGCAGGGTCTTGGTATCCCGGAGAGCCAGAAATTCTTTCTCGAGATGTAAAGCGTTATCTTGAGAATGCGAAGAAGGAGAGGGTAGAGGGTCAGATCGTTGCTCTGGTCTCACCCCATGCAGGATACACGTATTCAGGTCAAGTCGCCGCTTATGCTTATAAACTGGTGGAGGGGATGGCCTTTGATTCTGTTGTCGTCGTTGGACCCAGCCATAGGTATCCTTTTAAGGGCGCATCCCTCTGGGCTCAGGGAGGATTCAAGACACCTTTAGGTGTCGTTCCTATCGATGGGGAGCTTTCGAAAAAACTTATGGAAAAGTGGAAGGAGATCCGGTTTATTCCCGAGGCTCATCACCAGGAAAATTCTCTTGAACTCCAAATTCCATTTCTTCAAACCGTTCTAAAGTCATTTAAACTGGTTCCCATTGTGATGGAACCCTACTGGAGTTGGGAGACCTGTCAACACCTCGCCTCAGCTATTGCCGAGACGGTGAGAGGGAAAAAGGTCTTGTTGATTGCGAGTTCGGACCTCTCTCATTTTCATTCTTATGACCAAGCGGTTAAACTTGATAAAATCGTGCTAAATCATATCGAACGTTTTGATCCCGAAGGATTGAACCGAGATCTAAAGAATGGACGATGTGAAGCCTGTGGCGGGGGGCCAATCATTTCTATTATGCTGGCGGCTAAGGCTTTAGGGGCTAACAAAGGCAAGGTGCTCAAATACCTCAATTCCGGAGATGTGACAGGTGATCGAGGCCGAGTGGTAGGTTATGCGGCTGGTGTTTTTTATAAGACAGCCGGGGGGAAAGAAAAGATGAAAGACGAAAAGAAAGTGGGTGTCGATTTGGGGTTAAATGAGGAGGAGAAGAAAACCCTCCGTCATATTGCAAAAACAGTGATTGAAAATAAGACGAGAGGAAAACCGGTCCCTGACTTTAAGATCGAATCGCCTATTCTAAAGGAGAATCGCGGGGCCTTCGTGACCATTCAGAAGAGAGGACAACTGAGGGGTTGTATCGGATACATTGAAGGGCATGGGCCACTTCATAAAACGATTGAAAAAATGGCCGAGGCTGCGGCATTCAATGATCCCCGTTTTACTCCTGTCAAAGAAAAAGAACTTCCAGAGCTCGATATTGAAATATCCGTTTTGACTCCCCTCAAAAGGATTACAGATGTCAAAGAAATTAAAGTTG